>DAOVIP010000152.1 GCA_030671465.1 Candidatus Aminicenantota bacterium
GGCCTGTCCATACAAGGTAATCTCTTATAATGATTCTGCTGTTCATAAACGCTGGAAAAAGGGGGAGGAGTTAATAAGAAATTGTACTTCAACGGGTAAAGAAATAAACACAAAAATCGGCGGAAAGGTAATTCCCTTTTATAATAAGGATCGCGAGCGCACCCTCCCCGGGATACGGCCAGAAGGAGTCGTTGAAAAATGTACCTTTTGTGATCACCGGGTATCGAATGGGCAATTACCTTATTGTGTAATGGCATGCCCGTGTGATGCCAGGATTTTTGGAGATTTAAACAATCCTCAAAGTGAAGTGAACAAACTTTTACAAAAGTTCAGACCGATCCGTTTGAAAGAAAATCTGGGTACAGATCCCAGCGTCTATTATATCCGGGATTTTAATCCGTCACATCATGTAACTACTAAAGGTGAAATTTAAAGGAGGAGGCAATGGAAAATAAAACTGAATTAAGCCGAAGAAATTTTATCAAAAATACCGCTGGGATCGGAGCTGTGGTTGGGCTTTCCGCTGGACTTCCACTGTCCTTAAAGGCATTTAGCCAAAAAAAAACAAAAATAACCGGAAACGGAGGCGAATGGAAATCCACCACCTGCCAGGGTTGCACATCATGGTGTTCGGTTCAGGTCTATGTTGAAGATGGAAGAGCAATCAAAGTTCGCGGGAACCCCAATTCAAAAGTAAATTTGGGAAAGGCCTGTGTTAGATCCCATTTGGCCCTGCAACAGGTATATGATCCCGACAGGGTTAAAGTCCCCATGAAACGTACCAATCCTAAAAAAGGCCGCAATGAGGATCCGGGATTTATCCCCATAACTTGGGAAGAGGCCCTGGATACAATTGCTGATAAAATAATGGAGTTAAGAAAAAATCATGAAACTTACAAATACGTACTGATGCGGGGAAGATATTCTTATATGCGTGATATCTTATATGACCGTATGACAAAAATTATCGGGTCTCCCAATAATATATCCCACAGTGCCATATGTGCAGAAGCAGAAAAATTCGGTCCTTTTTTTACTGAAGGGTTATGGGATTACCGTCAATATGATGTGAAAAATGCAAATTATATATTGATTTGGGGAGCTGATCCCATTGCTACGAATAGACAAGTGTCTTATTATTCCAAGATGTGGGGGGATGTGATGTCCCATGCAAAAGTGGCGGTAGTAGATCCAAGACTCTCAGCCACCGCTGCCAAGGCAGATGAATGGCTGCCTTTAAAACCGGGGACTGACGGAGCCCTTGCTGTTGCCATTGCTCATGTTATTTTAACCGAAGGATTATGGAACCGGGAATTTGTCGGTGATTTTATCGACGGTCAAAATCACTTTATTACAGGGCATGATATTGATGAAACAACATTTGAAGAAAAAATCACCCACGGAATTGTAAAATGGTGGAATTTGGAGCTCAAGAACAAAACCCCAGAATGGGCTGCAAAAAAAGTCGGTTTAGATGTGGACCAAATCCGGCGTGTAGCAATCGGTTTTGGAAAGGCAGGTTCACAATCTCTCTCGTGGGTTGGTGGAGGACCTGTCATGCAAGTAAGAGGCTGTTATAACAGTATGGCCTGTAATGCCTTGAATGGATTGGTGGGTTCTGTAGATAATGTTGGCGGAACACTCAAACCCAACAAAGAGTATACCAAAAAATTCCCGGCTCCGGATGATTTTATGGATGAAATTGCCAAAAAAGGAAAAAAACATAAAAAAATGGATGGCCGCGGGACAAAGGAGTTTCCGGCCTTAAAAAAGGGAAAACCCGGGAGTGGCGTTGTAACCAATCATTTAGCAGATGGCATTATTAATGAAAAACCCAATGAAGTAAAGGTAGCCATTGGTTATATGAATAATTTTACATTTTCATGTCCAGAATCTTCCAGATGGCATAAAGCCTTATCAAAAATTCCATTTACTGTTCACATTACGACTCATGCTGCAGAATTTACCTGGTTTTCCGATATTATATTACCTGCTGCTCATCATATGTTTGAAAAGTACGGTTATACAAAAAACCATGCCAATGGATATCGCCATGTTACTTTACTGCAACCGGTTGTTGATTCTTATCTTGATGTCAAACAAGATGAAACAGAGATTCCCTGGCTCATCGCCGAAAAACTTGCCCGGAGGGGTTTTACAAATTTGTTGGATCATTATAAAACTTACATAGATCCTGAGTCCGGAAAAAGTCCGAAAAATTCTGAAGAATTCGCGATTTATGCTCTCAAATATGCCACTCAACCTCTGTGGGATTCCTCCGAATATAAGGGGGGTGATCATTTTAAAAATTGGGCTGAATTTTCCAAGGTTGGTGTGTGGAATTCTGCTCCTTATAAATTTAAAAAAAGATGGAAAGACGGTTTTAAAACCGAGACCAAGAAGTTTGAGTTCTACAGTGAAACGCTAAAAAAGGCATTAACAAAACATGCAGAAAAACACAAGACCACCATCGATGATATTCTCAAAACCTGTAAATATGAAGTCCACGGAGAAAGAGCCTTTATCCCTCATTTTGAAGAACCCTACATTATTGGAGATGAAAAAAATTATCCTTTCATTTTTGTTGATTATAAATCTCGGCTTAACCGGGAAGGGCGTTCGGCAAATACAGCCTGGTATTATGAAATCAAAGATGTTGATCCAGGAGATGAAAGACACAAAGATATAGCAAAATTCAATCCAGTTGATGCCAAACGGTTTAATATTCAAAATGGGGATAGAATCAAATTGATATCCAAAACCGGTGAACTGGAATGTACGGCAAAATTGTGGGAAGGGGTTCGGCCCGGAACGGTTGCCAAAACTTACGGGCAGGGTCATTGGGCCTATGGCCAATTGGCATCTGAAAAGTTTGGTGTAAAGGCCCGGGGAGGCAATAACAATGACATAATTCCTGCAGAATATGATCGTTTAAGTGGGTCAACCGCTTATTATGGGGTTGTACGAGTAAAAGTGGTGATAATATGATCCAAGATATACTCAAAACCAATACCAATAGGGCATATGTTTATAAAATCCTTTCGGAATTTTACAATTCTCCACAGGAAAATGTAACAGAACTGGGTACGGTTCTGAAAACAAAAGCGGAGAGTTTATATCCTCAATTGATAATACATATAAATGGACACAATTTCGAACGCAATTCTCTTCTGCTTGACTTTTCGAGACTGTTTCTTGGCCCCTTCAAGCTACTGTCACCTCCATATGGGTCTCTTTATCTTGAAAAAAATAGCCAAATCATGGGGGAATCAACAATGGATGCCCTTAAAATATATTGGAAGAATGGTTTGCAAATTGAAGGGAACCGTATACCGGACCATATTAGTGTGGAATTGGAGTTTATATATTTCCTTATCATAAAAGAAATTGAAAGCGATGATGATGAGGATATGAATACCTTCAGAGATAAACAAAAGATATTTCTTAAACAACATTTGGCTCGATGGGTGTTTTCTTTTACCAAATCATTGAGTGAAAATGCAAAAACTGAATTTTATAAAAACCTGGCACATTTTACCAGGGATTTTATTAAGGCCGAAATTACCTGGATGAATGAATAATTCAATTTTCATCAGGTCAACACCAATATATTGAGTTATGGATACATTAATTTATCTCATACCATTTTTCTTTGTCATTTCAATCATCTATTCTTCTATTGGATTCGGGGGTGGCTCAAGTTATGTAGCCATTATGGCATTATTTGCATTTCCTTACACACAGATTCCGAAAGTATCCTTGCTCTGTAATATTATTGTTGTGATTGGCGGTTGTTATTTTTATTACAAAGCAGGCCATTTAAAAATATCCAAAGCTTTACCATTTATTCTGGGAAGTATTCCATTATCTTATATCGGGGGAAAACTAATAATAGCCAGAGAATTCTTTTTATTTCTTCTCGCTATCTCATTGATTGTAGCAGCATTGAATCTGTTATTCTTTAATCCCAAAAATAGTATAAAAAATTACACTCTCCATATAAAAAATAAAAATCAAATAAAAATAAATAATATGCAATTTAATACGAATTTGATCAATTCTACAATTATTGGAGGTATTTTAGGACTTATGTCAGGGTTAGTGGGTATTGGCGGTGGTATTTTCCTTTCTCCAATACTCTTCCTGAAACGTTGGGGATATGCAAAAGAAATTGCGGCAACTTCAAGTTTTTTTATTTTGGTTAACTCAGTTGTTGGTTTAATCGGTCAATTTTCAAAAGCCAATTTTATGGCGGGTTATGAACTTCAATTTATACTTCCCCTGGTTATCTCAGTGTTTCTGGGTGGCCAGATTGGGTCCCGAATCAGTGTTTTTAAACTCTCAGATGTTATTGTAAAAAAAACCACAGCCGTAGTGGTATTGTCTGTTGGCATTAGAATTTTAGTTAAATTAAGTTTTGTATCTTAGAAATAGAATTTAATATTTATTCGTTGAAGGGTAATATTGATAAGTTTAAAAGATTATTATAGTTGGAAGAGAGGTCAGAAATTTTTGGGAGTTAAGTACCCCATAATTGCTGGAGCGATGACCTGGATAAGTGATTCACGTTTAGTTACATCTGTAGGAAAAGCAGGCGGTTTTGGAGTTTTTGCTGCAGGAAATATGTCAGTTAACAAGTTTAAAAAGGAGATTAAGGTTCTTAAGGAAAAAAAGATAAATTTTGCTGTGAATTTAATAACAATTGCTCCTAATTATAAAAAGCAATTGCAATTGATAATTGAATTAGGTATTCCTTTTGTTGTTTTTGTTGGTGGTTTTCCTAGAAAAGTTGATATTAAGGTAGCTAAAGAATCGGGTTCAAAGGTTATGTGTTTTGCATCCACAGAATCGATTGCTCAAAGGATGATTGATTATGGAGCTGATGCATTAATCCTTGAATGATGTGAGGCAGGCGGACATATCGGTTATGTATCCACAATTGTTTTGATCCAACAGGTCCTGTTTAATTTTCCAGAAATCCCCATATTTATTGCAGGAGGAATTGCAACTGGAAAAATGATTGCACATCTTTTTTTAATGGGAGCTGCCGGTGTCCAAATGGGAACTATATTTGCCGTTTCAGAAGAAAGTCCTGCTCATTCAAGATTTAAAGATAGGTTTATAAAAGCGCGAGCTCGAGAAGCATTTGCTACTCCACAATACGATTCTTCACTTCCTATTATCCCAGTTAGAGCCTTAAAAAATAAAGGAACTGAAGAATTTGGAAAACTACAATTGAATTTACTTCAGAGATTGGAAAATCAAGAGATTACACAATTAGAGGCTCAGTACATAGTAGAAGAGTTTTGGTTAGGAGCCTTACAAAGAGCCGTTGAGCAAGGTGATATTGAAAAGGGATCACTGATGGCAGGTCAAAGCGTTGGTTTAGTTAAAAAAATAAAGAATACAAAGAATATAATAAATGATTTATTAGAAGAAGCTGAAGCAGAATTTTCCCATATACAACAATTGTTAAAATAAGCATATCCGTATGGTTAATCGAGTCTACCAATATGAAAAGGGATCAGTAGAA
>DAOVIP010000153.1 GCA_030671465.1 Candidatus Aminicenantota bacterium
AAGGACCGGGATTCATATTAACATTTCCATGAATTCATCTTCACGGACAATCCGGATATTCAGATTCTTTGTCTTTTCCAGTTTTCCTCCAGGAGAATCACCACAGAGTAAGTGAGTGGTTTTCCCGGAAATTGAATCACTGACTCTACCTCCCCTTTTTTCAATTTCCCCAGCAGCCTGTGAACGGGGCGAAAAATGACGAAAGGATCCGGTAATCACCCAGATTTGACCGCTAAATACCATGGGAAACTCCGGTTCAGATTTAAAATGTTCCCGAAAATTGAGCCCGATTTTTTTTAAGGTTTCTATCATTTCAATATTTTTGGGATCACTGAAGTGCTGGATCATCAACCGTGCCATGACTTCACCGAATCCCTCTATTGAGGAGAATTTTTCGGTTTGATTTCTGGCTGCGGTATCCATAATCTTGTCGATTGAATCATATCCGCTCTCAATTAATTTTGAAACCGTATTCGATCCAAGACCCTCAAATCCAAGAGCAGATAAAACTCTACTGAAAGGTTTTCTCTTACTCAATTCAATATTTTTTCTGATATTCTCGATTTTTTTTTCTTTAAATCCCTCCTGGCCGAGCAAGCTCCCATAATCAAATGTAAATAAATCGGAAATACTCTTTATAAATCCCTTTTCAAACAGAAATCTAATGGTCTTTTCACCCAAGCCCTCAATATCCATCTGATCCCTGGCTGCAAAGTAAATCAGAGAACGCTTCATTCGCTCCGAACATTTCCGGTTCGGGCAAAAATGATGAGAACCATCTTTTATCAATTTGAACTGACAAAACGGACAGAATTTAGTCAGCTTGAAAATCGACGGATTCTCGGTACTTTTTTCGACTACCTCTTCTACAGCCGGGATCACATCACCCCGCTTTGATATACTGACAATATCGCCAATTCCAAGCTCCAGCATATCAATATACTCCTGATTATGGAGGGTCGCTCTGGAAACAATACTGCCACCCAGTTTTACTGGTTTCAAAATGGCCACCGGAGTCACCCGTCCATTCCTTCCGATTTGAATCCGTATTTCATTCAATACCGTATGGCCGACCGGAGCATCAAATTTAAAGGCAACAGACCAACGGGGATGATGAGATGTGTACCCCAGCCGGTTTCGAATTGGGATTTCATTTACTTTGATCACCAGGCCATCAATTTCATATTTCAGTTTTTCTCTTTTTTTGGAGAGGATTTTTATATAATCACTGATATCGGCAATGGAACCCGTAACCAGCTCAGGGAATTGCTCTTTCAGCGGGAAAAACCAATCCGACTTATCGGAAAAGAAACCCAGGTTCGGATTAATCCGGAATCCAAGGTTCATGACCTTTGAAATGATCATCACATGGTTATCCAATTGAAAATCCGTTGCTTTTCCCTCCTGAAAATAACCTTCATGAGCAAAAATATTCAACGGAATTTTGGATACAAGCGAAGATTTCAGGTTCCTCAAACTTCCAGCTGCCAGGTTTCTGGGATTCGAATACTTGCCTTCAAAATTTTTATTGTATTTTTGGAAATCGGATTTGGTAATATAAATTTCTCCTCTTACCGCCACATCAATCGGTTGATTGATGATTAAGGGAACCTGGTTGATGGTTCTGATGTTGTTGGTTACATCATTTCCGAAAATCCCGTTTCCTCGGGTAAGAGCAATATCCAGCAATCCCTTTTTATAGTAAAGAACAATAGAGGCACCATCGATCTTTTCCTCAACCACAAAACTGATATCGCCCCCGGCGTTAAGCCGGATTTTATCAATCCATTTTTTCAAACCCTCGGTGGTATATTCCTTATCCAGAGACAAAACCGGAATTTTATGTTTTCGCTCCGAAAAACTATTGTCCAGATCCGAACCAATTCGCTTGGTGGGAGAATTGAGTACAGCCAATTGCGGATACTTCTTCTCCAAATCCAGCAGCTTATCAAACAAACAGTCATATTCTCTATCTGAGATTTCAGGCTTATTTTTCACATAATAAAGGTATTGATGATGCAACAACAATTTGGATAGTTTTGAAATTTTTTCTTTGATATCCACTATTATATTATAAGAAAGATTTTTAAATTAGTAAATAATGATTAAGAAACAATTTCCATTGACAATATCAATATATCTTGATATACTCATGAATGTGAAACCGGATAACTACTTCAAGGCACTTGCCGACGAAACCAGACTGCGTTTAATTAATCTGCTCTCCCACTATGAATTGAATGTGAATGAAATCGTTGAAATATTGAACATGGGCCAATCCCGAATTTCCAGGCATTTGAAAATATTGACTGACCATCTATTATTGACCCTTCGTCGTGACGGGCTCTGGTCATTTTATTCAGCCAGCAGAGAGGGACCGGGCTCAAAATTTATTGAATCTACCAGATATTTTTTCAAGGATGAGGACATTTTTCTGGCTGATCTATCGGCCGCTAAACGGGTAATCGAAAAGCGGTCAAAGGAAACCACCCGATTTTTCGATTCAATTGCTGAAGACTGGCAGCAATTAAAGTCAGAAATTTTCGGAGATTTCAAACTAAATGAATATATACTGAATCAAATTCCGGTTTCACAGACGGTTGTGGATTTGGGCTGCGGTACAGGAGATCTACTGGTTGATCTGAAAAAGGTCTCTGATCGGGTGATCGGTGTGGATAAATCACCAAAGATGCTGGAAGAAGCACGCAAACGATTTTTAAAAAAAAAATCGGATATCGACTTACGGATAGGAGAGATTGAACATCTTCCTCTGGGTAACCGCGAAGCAGATCTGGCCATTATCAATATGGTCCTTCACCATTTGCCTTCTCCATTGGTTTCATTCAAAGAGGTCAACCGCATTCTAAACTCAAACAGTCAATTTATCATTGTGGATTTTCTCAAACACAGGTTTGAGAACCTGCGCCTTAAATATGGCGACCGCTGGTTGGGTTTCTCTGAACCTGAAATCAGAGAATGGTTGAATAAAACCGGATTTTCAATAAAGAAAGTTGATTATTTTAATTTAAAGAAAGGATTAAAGGGAATTATGATTTGTTCGAAAAAGAAGCGAAACCAAATCTAAGTATGTTTAGAAGGAGATAAATTATGGATATAATAAAACTTGATTTAACTTTAAAGTACAAAATTGCTGACATTTCCCTGGCCAAATGGGGTCGGGAAGAAATGAAACTTGCCGAGGTCGAAATGCCCGGCCTGATGGCGATCCGAGAAAAGTACGGTCCTCAAAAACCTTTGAAAGGCTTAAAAATAACCGGAAGCCTTCATATGACCATCCAAACCGCTATGCTAATCGAGACTCTGGTAGAACTGGGGGCAGATATCAGATGGGCTTCATGCAATATATTCTCAACCCAGGACCATGCAGCCGCGGCCATTGCCGAAGCCGGAACAGCTGCGGTCTTTGCCTGGAAGGGGGAAACCCTGGAGGAGTACTGGTGGTGTACTGAGCAGGCCCTGACCTGGCCGGATGGTTCCGGACCCAACCTTATTGTCGATGATGGCGGAGATGCCACACTTCTGCTTCATGAAGGGGTAAAAGCGGAAAAAGACCCATCTTTATTGACCAAAACCTATGAACACCAGGAATTCCAAATGTTAATGCAACGAATTCGATCGGTCCTGGAAAAAGATGACCGGCACTGGAGCAAAATATCTTCTCAAATCCGAGGCGTTTCAGAAGAGACCACCACCGGGGTCAGCCGCCTTTATCAACTGGCTACGGATGGTTTGCTTCTTTTTCCGGCCATTAATGTCAATGATTCGGTAACCAAATCCAAATTCGACAACCTCTATGGATGCCGGGAATCTCTGACCGATGGCATAAAGCGGGCAACCGATATTATGCTGGCCGGCAAAAAAGCTGTGGTTTGCGGGTACGGTGACGTGGGCAAAGGAAGTGCACAATCCCTGAAAAATTTCGGAGCCCAGGTATATATCACCGAAATTGACCCGATCTGCGCTCTGCAGGCTGCCATGGAAGGATATCCCGTAGTAAGACTCGAGGATGTTGTAGACAAGGCAGATATTTTTGTGACTGCCACCGGAAACTGGCATGTCATCCGGGGTACGCACATGGAACAAATGAAGGAAAGTGCCATCGTTTGTAATATCGGCCATTTTGATAGTGAAATTGAGATGAGCTATCTGCTTGAAAACAAAAATTGTAAGAAGCTGAATATCAAACCTCAGGTAGACAAGTGGACACTTGAATCAGGTCGATCCATTATTGTACTGGCCGAAGGTCGCCTGGTCAATCTGGGTTGCGCAACCGGGCATCCCAGTTTTGTGATGAGCTCAAGCTTTTCCAATCAATGCCTGGCGCAAATTAAATTGGCAACCCGGGAACATGAAAAAAAAGTTTACACCCTCTCCAAAATTCTGGATGAAGAAGTGGCTCGATTACACCTGGGACTTTTGAATGCGAAATTAACCCGCCTCAGTGAAAAACAATCCCAATACCTCGGGATTCCCATTGAGGGACCATACAAACCCGAGCATTATCGCTATTAAACAGATCCTTATTTCAAATTCTCACTTCTGTGTTTTAAAAAATGGAGAATATTGAGGGCTTCAAGAGGTGTAATTTGGGTTATATTCACTTCCTTTAATTTTTCCCGGATCTCATCCCAAACTTTAAGCTCGGCATCCTCTGCAAAGAGATTCTGTGGCATTCCCGATAATTTTTTTATTTTTCCAGAAATCCTCTCCTTGACCAAACGGTTGAATTCTTTTTTTTCCAGATTCAACAAAACCTCTTTTGACCGTTCAATGACCGGTTCAGGAATACCGGCGATTTTGGCCACATGGATTCCGAAACTCTGATCAGAGGGCCCAGCTACAATTTTATGCAGGAAAACCACATTGTCCTGCCATTCCCTGACCGTGATATGGTAGTTTTTTACCCTTTCCAGAACATCGGATAGCTCGGTAAGCTCATGGTAATGAGTTGCAAACAGGGTTTTGGGCTTTTCATTGATGGAATGCAAATATTCAATAACGGCCCAGGCAATGGACAAACCATCAAAGGTTGAAGTTCCCCTGCCGATCTCATCCAATAAGATCAATGATTTGGGTGTAGTATTGTTGAGAATAATCGAGGTTTCAATCATTTCAACCAGAAATGTGGATTTGCCTTCAATTAATGAATCCGAGGCCCCAATTCGAGTAAAAATCCGGTCACATATCCCAATGGATGCTCTTTCAGCCGGAACAAAATAACCAATCTGGGCCAGAATCACAATCAGGGCATTCTGCCTTAAATAAGTGGACTTTCCCCCCATATTTGGACCGGTTATAATCAAAATCTGATTGGATTTTGCATTCAAGAGTGTATCATTGGGAATGAATCCCTTTTCAGAGTTCATTTCAACCACCGGATGTCGACCCTCCTTGATTTCTATTTCACTCTCATTATGGATCTCAGGCCTGGCAAAATTCCTCTTTTGGGCCAGTTCAGCTCCGGCAGCCAGAACATCCAGCA
>DAOVIP010000393.1 GCA_030671465.1 Candidatus Aminicenantota bacterium
CCTTTTTCCCTAAGGTATTTTATGGTTCCGGTATGCAAAGGGATGGGCGAGTGTTCTATGGTGTTTTTCATTGTGGTAAACCGGGCATAGGGATGAACTTGTTTCATGTAATCATTGTGTTCGAACAGCACTTTTGTAAGGCTGTAGATAAGGTCTTCACTGAGGTTAGAATAACAAATAATGATATTCCAGACACTAATGGTGGGAACCACCTTGTCCACCCCACGATAAAGATCGGCCGGAAGGTTAAAAGCTGAATAATAGGGATATTTTCGACAGATGGCGGCCTGGTTTTCTGCGGGGAAAGGGATAATGTTGATGTCATGAGTGGTTGAGAGGTCCAGAATTGAACTGGGTGGGGGGGCTACGCACCAGATACCCGCCCGAATGGTGTGGTCCTTTAGGGCATTTGAGGTTTCCACAAAGGATAAACGTCTTGTGGAAATACTTTCCAAGGGAATATCCAGTGCGGTCAGTATCAATTCACTCATAAAAGCGGTGCCACTTCCGGGAGCTCCTATGGAGACCACCCGGTTCTTTAATTGCTGTAAGTTGTTAAGGCCTGAACCTTTAAGTGTGACCACCTGGAGGGTACTGGGATACATCACTGCCAGGGCCAGGATTTTCTGCGGGCCACTTTTTTTAAATTTACCGCTTCCATAAAACGCCTGATAAGCCACATCGCCCATTATCTCGCCAATGACTGTTTCACCCTTATGGGCCAACCTCACATTCTCCACCGAAGCCGCTGTGACTTCTGCCAGGACCTTTATGCCTGGGACATATTTCGACCAGATTTCTGCCAGTCCACCCCCGTATGGATAGTACGCACCTCCTGTGCCACCGGTGCCGATGGAAATAAAAGTGATTTTTCCCCTGGTGGTGTCGCAGGATGCGACACATATCATAACCATTAGAATAAAACCGATAGAAATCAAGTAATTCCTCATGCAAACTCACCTCTTTTGTTCAAGTTTGGCAACTGGAAGGAAAAACAATTCTAACCAAATATTCTAAAGAAAAAAAATCCCGGTGTCAATTTAAAAATTGGTTGAAAAAGAAAACAAAAAAAATTGTTGACTTAAGTCTTGACATTTATTGTGGATAATTTTATATTTTTATTTGAAAAAGGTTTTGCCATTTATAAATTTTTTAAACATTGAAAGATGTTTAATCCATCTTCATTGATTTTTGAGTTTAGATAATTTGAGTTGCAGAATTTTTTTTGATTAAAATATGTAGAGATCGGTTAATGATGGAAACGCCGGAGATTAAAGGTAACATAACATCAAAAGAGAGAATTCTATCTAAATAATTTGTTACAGAAGGAGCAAAATATGGAGCGAGAATTTCTTGAGGGGAATGAAGCTATTGCCCGTGGGGCCATGAAGGCCAAATGTGATTTTTTTGCAGGCTATCCTATCACACCAGCATCATCCATTTTACATTATATGTTGGAGTTGGTGCCACAAATCGGTGGTACTGCCATTCAGGCAGAAGATGAGATCGCATCAATGGGTTTCTGTATCGGTGCTGCGATGGCAGGGCGTAAGGTGTTCACAGCCACCAGTGGGCCGGGGATGAGTCTCTATTCTGAAAACCTAGGGCTTGCCATCATGGGGGAAACACCCCTGGTTATTGTTAACGTGCAACGTCAGGGACCCGCAACCGGGTCTGCTACCAAGGGAGCAGAGGGTGATATCCAGTTTACCAGGTGGGGAACTTCTGGGGGATTGCCGGTTATTGTTTTAAGCCCCTCCACCGTTGGTGAGGCCTATGAATTAACTTACAGAGCCTTTAATCTGGCAGAGCAGTACAGAACCCCGGTTTTTCTCCTCACCAGTAAAGAAATCGGAGTGACCAAAGAATCGGTGGAGTTAAGTGCCATTAAACTGCCACCAATTGTTAACCGCAAAAAAGCAAATCCGAAAAAGGAGTATTTCCCGCACCATTTTGAAAAACTCCCTGAGGTTCCGGCAGTGTCAGATTTTGGGGGAGAACATATTGCTCGATTCACCACATCCACCCATGATAAAACCGCCTATTTAACCACCAATCCCTCGATTATCCAGGAGATGATCGATCATTACCGTACCAAAATTGAAGATGCCCGTAATGAGATGGCGCTGGTAAAGGAGGATTTTGAAAAAGGAGCCGATACCCTGATTATCAGTTATGGGATCACCTCCCGGTCAGTAGCCGTGGCTTTAAAAAAAGCCCGTGCCAGTGGAAAAAAAGTGTCATCTCTGGTAATCCAGAGCCTATATCCTGTGCCCCAGAAGGCCATTCGGTCGGCTATAAACGGTGTCAAAAAGGTCATCGTTCCGGAGATGAATATGGGACAGTATATTCTGGATATTGAAAGGCTTGCCAAGGGAAAAGCCGAGATCATCGGTGTCAACAAGAGGGATACCAGCCTGCTTTCGCCGGAGATGATTTTGCAGAAA
>DAOVIP010000412.1 GCA_030671465.1 Candidatus Aminicenantota bacterium
AAATATCCATTATTGATAGACGGTGGTCTCTCAAACCAGCTGGAAAGTCAGGGATGTGACCTGAACCACCGGTTATGGTCTGCCAGATTGTTGGATTCAGAACCAGAGGCCATCAAGCAAGCCCATTTGGCTTACCTTGAAGCGGGTGCACGATGCATTATCACTTCCAGCTACCAGGCCAGCATAACGGGTTTCATGGCTCTGGGTCATGATCGGGCTACAGCTGAAACATTAATACTAAAATCGGTTACGCTTGCCGAGGAGGCCATAAAAGATTTTGAAGCATCGCATCCCAATAGATATCCGCCTCTGGTGGCAGCCAGTATTGGCCCATATGGTGCTTATATGGCTGATGGCTCGGAATATATCGGCAATTATGGTTTATCTGATGAGGAGTTTACAGAATTTCACCAGCCAAGAATTAAGTTGTTGGATAATTCTGGAGCAGATTTTTTTGCCTGCGAGACCATGCCAAGCTTTCAGGAAGCCAGGGTTTTAGCGCAAATTCTAAAGGATACCCAAAAACCGGCCTGGGTGTCTTTCTCCTGTAAAGATGAACGCCATCTGAATGATGGAACTCCCATAGAGGATTGTACTGCATTTTTTGCTTCCCACCCGGGAGTGTTTGCCATAGGTGTCAATTGTACCGCACCAAATTTAATTTCCCCATTGATTAGGGCCATAAAAGGAAAATCAGGTGATAAAAAAGTGGTGGTTTATCCCAATTCCGGAGAAATATACCATGCAGCCAGCAAAACCTGGTCAGGTTCTTCGGATCTATCATTTTGCCAATTGATGGTTGATGAATGGCTGGATCTGGGGGCTGATATTATTGGTGGGTGTTGCCGAATGGGACCTGACTATATCAAATCCATTGCTCAAGTTATTAATAGGAGACGGTAACAACAAAAGATAGAAAAGATAGCAAAAAGATAGGGGTCAAATCTTTATTATTGACAAAAAAGTAGGGGACGGTGTCTTACTTTATGACTTTATCTCTTTTTTATGACTACATTTGATTATAATTACCAATAGTGAAATAGAATTTCGGGTTTAGTCCAAATATCCCAGTGTTTTAAGGTTTTTTATATCTTTCTCTCGCAACTTATTTATTGGACTGGCTGTCAACGATTTTCTTACCGACATAAAATTTTCAAAAAGTTTAATTAAGGTTTCTTTTGGGATATCCGACCCCATCAATGGTTTTATTTCATGAGGATCTGAATAAATATTATATAATCTCATAAATTCGGTATCCAGAGGTAGACGAAAAATTAATTTGTAAGGAGAATATTCCACCATAAAACGGGAATATTTATTGAAGGCCGGAAATGAGCGACTTATTCGAAATCGCTGTTTAGGTAGACTAAACAAGTTTTTACCACAGGTTAGAGAATTGTAGGGATAGTTAAGTTTAAACAGTTGACAAAGGGTAACCACAATATCAGATGTTACTGCAGGATGGTAGATAAGGTTGCACTTCGGGAAATAATCAGGAATACTTACAATCAAAGGAATATGAATTCCTTCTTTGTACAAAACCACATTGTGACCAATTAATCCATGCTCACCCAATCCCTCACCATGATCACTTGTTATTATCTTGATGGTTTTATCAAAGATCCTGTATTTTTTTAAAAGTGCTAAAAGTTTCCCCACCACAAAATCTGCATAAAAGATATTCTCATCATAAAAGTCAGTGAGTAATTGTAATTCTTTTTGACTCGGCTGTTTGGATTTGTAAATCAAAGATGATTCTTTCCGTAGCTGCGGAGACTGTTGAGAATATTTTTTCTGGAAAGTGCCAAGAAAAGGAGGCGGCATTGAAAAAGGATTATGAGGTTCCCTCAGGTGCAGATAAATAAAAAACGGTCTTTTTTCTGTAACAGTGATTAACTTTTCAAAAGGATTAATAAATTGCTCTGCCATAACTTGTTTTTTGCCAGTAAACAGCTCGATACACTCCTCAAATCCAGAATCTAAATTGTAGATCTTACTCATAAAGGGATTAGCAGAAATGCAGGCTGTAAAATACCCTTTTTTGTTAAATAATTGTGCCAGAGTAGTAACATGAGCACTCAGTTTTCGAAATTTGAACAATACGTCATGAGAATCAGGGGGCAAACCAGTTAAAAGAGTAGCTGTGGAAGCCAAGGTATAGGCCGCTTCTGAGTAACAATTGCTAAAGATTAATGATTTCTGTGACAACTTATCAATATTGGGAGTTGTATTTCTCTTATATCCATAGACACCAAAATGATCGGCTCTGGCAGCATCCAGAAGAATTATTAACACATTGATTTTTTTCTTAACTGAAGGTAAAGGATCTAACTGAGGTTTTGAAAATTGTAG
>DAOVIP010000520.1 GCA_030671465.1 Candidatus Aminicenantota bacterium
CAAGCCCGGGAGCCAATGCCTTTCTGAAGCCGGAAATTTCATCCTACCCGGGGGCCACAGTATTACCCTTTTCCCGGCCCCAGCCCCTCAATATGTCCTATTCTCCCAAAACAGATATCTGGTTCAAGGTTTTTACAGCCGATACTTACCACCCCAGACAAGGCTTCATCCGCTCTTCAACGCAACCGGCCTTTCCCCTGTCAGCCAACCGGTCCTACCCGGATAAAAAAATATCGGTTCGCCTGCAAATACCGGAAAGCGGCAGCCTGTTCCTGCCCAGGCCAATCGGCCATGACATTCAGCCCAACAGCCTGGTCGTCAACAGAATTCCGGTCCAGGGGGTTAAGATGACTTCCGGAGGTGAAACAATCATCAACCTGTCATTCTCAGACGGGGAAATCCGTTACCATTGTTGCCCGGCAACCGAGAGGGACAACGCATTGCCATCAAGCCCGGGACAATGGACCCGGCTCCCCGTCCGACTGAAGATCCCGGCCCGGCTCGAAAAGATTCTTGAATCCGCTGCTGAATTAAATCCCGGCCAGAAAATCCAATTAGCCATTGAACTCACCACCGAAAACCTGTTATACGACACCTCCCCGGAAACCGCCCGGGCTTATCAGCAAGCAGGTAATGATTCCGACTGGGTTGAAAAGGTCCTGAGCATCGGCAAGGGAGACTGTGATATCATCAATGGCCTCACCGTATTGTGGCTGAGGAAGATGGGTATCCCGACCCGGCTGGTTATCGGGCTGGTCGGAATCCAGGGCACCATCCAAACCAGCCTGCACGCCTGGACCGAATATGAACTTCAGGGCTGGCAAATCCTGGATACCTCCCGTCTGACTGCCAGGGCAACCCCTTTGGCAGTGAATCATCGCCTCCAGGAATCTCCCAGGCCAGGCACACCTGAAAAACCCCGTTTATGGCTATATCTGCTGCTCTCCATCCTGATCTGCCTGATCCCGGTCTTGTTTTTTGTATTCAAAAAAAATCAAAAACCATCCACCCCCAGGGGCCAACAACTTGATGAAATAAAACAGAACCTGG
>DAOVIP010000135.1 GCA_030671465.1 Candidatus Aminicenantota bacterium
ATATCCCTCACACAAACCGGAAAAGATGGAGCTTGCATTGTCTATCCATTCATGTTCATTTTGATAATCTTTTATGTTTTTATAGATGGCCTCATCATTGGCAATTAATATGCCGGTAATCAGGGCCACGCTTCCCCATACCAGCCACTGGGTGCCTTTTACCCGGAAGGGAGATACCCATATCCTGCCGTGATCTTTTGCAAAACCTTTGAGCAATGGGTCATTTTTTCTTTCAGATTTTTCATCATCTTTCTTGTCGGAATCAGTTGATTTGGGAGCGGTTTTATCGACATGAGAATTTCCTGGAAAAAGCAGAGGAGAATAGAATAACATGAGAATCAATATTATAAAACCAATTATTTTTTTCATTTGCTGATCTTTAATCGGGTTACTGAAAATATTTTTTTAATCAGCAGAAATTATCGATGATTCTACATGAATTGTCAATATCTGACAATATATAATCCAGCCATTTATAATTCTGCCAAATGGTTCAGGATGAATTGCTTCTCAGGTTTTTGATTAAATTTACCAATTGAACACGGCTGTTTACATTTAACTTCTGGTAGATGTTGTATACATGGTTTTTAACGGTTCCCAGAGAGATAAATAGCTCGTCTTCGATTTCCTTATTGGTTTTGCCATTCAGAATCAACAGGATCACTTCCCGCTCCCGGTTTGAGATATTTTTGCTGATGAAAAAGCGTTCTGTTATGGTTTCGAACTTCAATTTGATGGCCTGCTTTTTCAAACGAATACGGTGCCAGCGGAAAATCAGAATGAGACCGATCATCACCATTAATGCTTTAAACCACCAGGTTTGCCAGAAAGGAGGGGTGATGATAAGGGTTAAATGAGCTCCCTCCTCATTCCATTTTCCGCTGCTGTTGGTTCCCTTTACTCTGAGGTCATATTGACCTGGAGTCATTTTGGCAAAGGTAATTTCATGTTTGTTTCCCAGTTGAATCCAGTCTTGATGAAGACCCTCCAGCATATAGGCATACTGATTTTTCTCGGAGTTGGAATAATCCAGGGCAGCAAATTCAAAAGAAATTGAATCTTTATAGGTCATTTTGATAATGTCATTATTAAAAAAATGTTTGATTTCCGATTTTTCAAGTCCGAATTTGGTGATTTTGGTGAAGACGATCGGGGGTGTAAAATCATTCGCCTTTATCTGTTCAGGGAAAAAGGAATTCAATCCATTGATACCTCCGAAGAACATTTCTCCATTGTGGCTTTTGTAGTATGAAAAGGTATTGAATTCATTGCTCTGGAGCCCGTCATTTGAATTGAAATTCTTGAATATTTGGGTTCGGGGATCGAATCTTGATATTCCGTTGTTGGTGCTCATCCAGAGTCGGCCTTCATCATCTTCCAGTATTCCGTAAATACAATTGTTGGGAAGGCCATCTCTAACTCCATAGCGGGTGAATGATTTGGTCCGGGGATTGAATTTATTGAGGCCACCTCCTATGGTTCCGATCCAGAGAATTCCATCGGGGGTTTCATGGATGCAAGCAATCGTGTCATGGCTGATACTATTGGGATTATTCGGATGGTAAAGATAATGGTTGAAGCACCCCCGATCCGGATCAAACCGGTTTAGGCCTCCCCCGTAGGTTCCCAGCCAGAATATACCGGTATGGTCCTCTAAAATGGTCATGACAATGTTACTGCTGATGCTGGTGGGATCTGATGGGTCATGGGTATAGCGAATAAAGCGGTTGCGGACTCGATCAAATTTGCATAAGCCTCCAAAATCGGTCCCAATCCAAAGTTGATTTTTACGGTCCAGAAAAATATCCAGGATTATATCATTTCCGATACTGTGGGGCTGGTCGGGGTGATGCCGGTAGTGACCGAATATTTCTCTTTGGCGGTGATAATAATTGAGCCCGCCTCCCCAGGTCCCCACCCAGATCAAGCCCTCATGATCTTCACAAATTGCGGTCACATGGTTATTGCTTAAACTTGAAGGATTGGAACTGCTGTGGCTGTAATGACTGATATCACCGGTTTTACGGTTGATACTCTTCAGGCCGGCCTGTGTACCCACCCAGATTATATCGTTTCGGTCTACATAGATCGGGCGTACGAAGGTGTGGCCGGATCCACTCTGAGTATGGGGATAGAGCAGGTAATGTTTGAATTTCATCTTCTCATTGTTGATTTTATTAAGTCCGGCTCCGTAGGCCCCGATCCACAGAATTCCGGATTGATCCTGATATAATGACAGAATACGGTCACTGGAGATGGAATCGGTATTACTCTTGTTGTTCCGATGTCGAAAAAACAGTCCCTTGCTCCTATCCAATCTGTTCAGACCGCCCTGATTGGTCCCGATCCACAGGTCTCCCCGGTCATCTTCCAGCAGTGTTTGAATCTGGTTGTGGCTCAATGAGTAGGGATTATCGGATTGATTGCGAAAATGTTGAAAGGTCAGGTTTTTCCGGTTAAATATATTCAAACCATCCATGGTGCCAACCCACAGGATTCCGGTCCTATCCTCCAAGAGACATAAGATGGCATTGCTGCTCAGGCTTTGCTGATCTCCTGGATTGTTTTTAAAACATTGAAATGTCTGTTTTTGGCGGTCCAGGCGATTCAGTCCCCCGCCCAGGGTGGCAATCCATAGCTCTCCGTTCCGGTCTTCAAGAATGGCAGTGATAGTGTCGTGGCTGATACTCTGTTTCCGGGACGGGTCATGCCGGAAATGAACAAAAGCATTGTTATCCGGATTCAGCCGGTTAAGACCTCCTGCTTCGGTTCCGATCCATATCATGCCTGCCTGATCTTCAAATAAGGCCTTGATTCGATTATCGCTGATTGAATTGGGATTCTCGGGCTGGTTCTGAAAATGAGTGAACTGTTCGGTGATTTTATCAAATCTGGATAGCCCACCCCCCCAGGTTCCCACCCATATGTGTCCCTTCCGGTCTTCACAAAGTGCAAAAATGGCATTGTGTCTCAGGGAATTGGGCTCCCCCAAAACCTTACGGAAGGTGGTAAAATTATAACCATCGAAACGGTTGAGTCCATCAAAACTACCGAACCATAGGTACCCCTGGCGGTCCTGTATCATGCAGTTGATGCTACTATCCGATAATCCCTGATTACTGGTTATAAGTTTAAAGCGAATTCTTACTGCATTCAGATTAATGCAATGAATAACCAGCACTAAAAAAATCAAACTAGTTTTTTTTATCATTTGTTTCTACTTCAATCCTGATAGCGTTCAACTCCCGGCAGAACACGGGGTATACGGTAAACCGGGTAGGGCCGGGGCTGGTTAAGCCACTGTGAAACGATTTCCCGGTTGAAAAATCCCCAGCTAACCAGACTGTCTTGTGATTCCGGTTCCAGCAGGATAGGGATCAATCTGGCCAGGGGTTGTTTCATGGATATGAAATATGATTGGGCTGGGATCGATCTGGTTTGCTTTTGGTAGTGGACCTGACACTCCAGGCGGATATGGCCCTGGTAGATTTGGCTGGACGGTTTCAGTTTATCAATGACAATTTCTTCAATGATGGTCTGAAAACCGGATCTGATTTTTTCAATAATGATTCCGTGTAATTTGATTTTTTCAACAATGTGTGGATGGTGGGGCAGCAGGATGTAAGCTTCCGGCAATGGGGCCGATTTGATAGCAGCCGGTCTGATAAAATAGGGAAGGTCATAGTCAACCGGTTCATCGATTTTTTTTACCCGGTAATCTCCTATCCAGGGTGGGTATTTTTTTTTGTCTTCGGGTTTAATTTTTTCTTTTTCAAAGCGATAACTCTTCAGTTTGATGTTAAACAATTTTTCGGTTTTTGACTCGGAAACGAATGAATTGTTCAGGTAACTGGATTTTGTATTCAGGTCAGACTGTAACACCTTCTGCTGCATATTCTGGATATGGGTGTTGGAATATTCCAGGATGGATTTTAAAAAACAATAGCAGGACATGACCCTGGTCTTGAAATCCGCATGGGAATAATTTTCATTTAAAATGGAAAACCGATTTCGCAATCCGAAATAATTGAAACTAAAACGGGCATCCAGGGCCCAATTTCTCCAGCCTTTTTCAGGATGGAAGCGGTCAACAAAATTTCCATAAGGCACGCTGTCATACCCGTATTTTACCTTCAAGGTCCTGGATACTTCAGGGAATAATTCATTCCACATATAGTCACTCAGAGAGTTGTCAATGTTGGGATTGATCTGGGTGGTATAAGTAACCGGCTCCCGGTGATAACTACCGTTGGTGGTATGCAGATCGATGAACAGAACCGGATCCCACTGATTGAATAATTTCACCAGTGCTTTTACCTCGGGAGATTCCAGTTTGAGAAAATCCCGGTTCAAATCCAGATACTGGCCGTTGTAGCGAACCCCTACTTTTTCAGGACCATTGTCCCTCCTGTTCAATCCTATTTTTTCATTCCCATCGGGATTAAAAATGGGCAGCATTAGAATGATTTGGTTCTTTAAAAAATTATCCAGACGGTTAAAGGCCACATCTCGCAACAGCATCAAGGTGGCTTCCTTACCTTCTACTTCCCCGGCGTGGATATTGGCATTAATGAGGACGACCGGCTTGTGATGAATAGATCGCTCCAATGAATTCCGGATCCCTTCCAGGCTGACGATCACAAGAGGAATCATTCGGCCTTCAAATGAACTAGTCAATTGGGTAACGACAATCTTATCCGATTTTTTTTGTAATTCGAAAAGAAAATCCATTACGTCTTGATATAAAGAAGTCTGTTGAAAGTTGGAACGCTCGGCCACTGTCAACGGTTGATCGCCAAATAGCTGAATAAATATGGCCATCAGGACAAAAAAAGAAAATATTCTTTTCATTCTGACTCCTTTTTTTTTGTTTTATTTCTCCAAATTTAATTATACGCAATGTCTTAATTTATGGTTTTACCGATAAATCATCCTTTTACCAAATAAGATGATATATACGCCTTTATTGAATATGAAAAGTGTGCAATCCAAGAAGATTTAGCTCTGACATGGATTCGCTGATTTTTTACTTGCAGTTTTCCACATTTTTTTGGAAATTTCGTTGAAAATTATGCTATCCATTCTTTTTAAAATACGGCTTGCTTAATAAACAGACCCGGGTATTTCCTCAGCAGGATTTCGATAAAATATTCCTCGGCTTCGGTTTTTGAGCTGAAGTTTGATAATTGATTGACAATCCTTTTTATCTGAACAAAATGTATATTGGTAAATATTCGCTTGATTTCGGGAATTGACATGGGGTTCATGGAAAAATCAGTATAACCCATTCCCAGCAGCATGAGTGCGGTAAAGGTCTTACCGGCAATCTCTCCGCATACGGTTACTTTCTTGCCTATCTTATCTATTTCCTTTTTCAACTTTATCAGGGTTTGAATGATGGCCGGATGAAAGGGATTCAACAGATAGGAGACGGCGGCATTGTTTCGATCTGCAGCCAGGAGATATTGCATCAGATCATTGGTGCCGATGGAAAAAAAGTCAACTTCTTCCTTCAAATATTTGATGATCTCAATGACACCCGGGACTTCAATCATGATCCCAATTTCGATTTTCTTTTTGGGGTAGTTGTTTTCATTTTTAAGTTCCTGTTTGGCTTCCTCTATGAGGTTTCTCAAGGAATGAATCTCTTCGATTTCGGTGATCATGGGGAATAGGATTTTTATATTTCCGCTTTCATTGGCCATCAAAATGGCTTTTATCTGGGTTTTAAATAGTTCCTTTTCTTTTAAAAGTAGCCTCACAGCCATGTTGCCCAAAGCCGGATTGGGTTCGGAAACCGATTCAAAATGAGAGTAATTTTTATCTCTCCCCACATCAAAGGTCCTGATTACCAGAGGATCCGGAAAAACATTCTGAGCA
>DAOVIP010000498.1 GCA_030671465.1 Candidatus Aminicenantota bacterium
ATTGGTATCAAATGGTTCAAGAGAAGGATTTTTTACCGGGCCCCGATTCACCATACCTATCAATTTTTGGGAATTGCTGAACCCAAAATTGTGGTTCGATTCTGGATTATCGCGGGGATTTTTACCCTGGTCAGTTTAATCAGCTTGAAGTTACGGTAATGAAGGATATCAAAGACATTCTTGTTTTTCTGAGCCTTTCTCTTAAGATTTTTCTGAGTTTGATGTTTTTCAATTTATTGTATCTGCTCATGTCCATCATGATTATTTTTGGTCTTTTTTTGGTATCTCCCGCACCAATGAGCCATTCGGGTTCTCTATTGTTGTTAGTGATATCCATCATTGCTTCCCATATCGTTTTTAAAAATATTTTTTTGTTTAAGTATCAGTGGTTGCTCAATTTCAGGTTTATAGATTTTTTAAGTAAAAATCCATCACCGAACCAGCAGATACCAACAGATTATGAATGTGGGTTGAAGCTTCCCATTGAAGAGATAAAAAGTCAATATAAAGCTGTTAAATCTGGTTTGAAGCCAAGAGGGCTGGCCTTATTCTCAAAAATATTTGTCATTTCCCTGATAATGACCCTGATTTCACCTGAGCATCCCTTTAACTGGAATCGGGGTATTACTGAAAATTTAAAAAAAAGCGTATTGAAGCTATACTTGTTGAATTTTCTGATTTTTTTCATGATCTTGGCTACGTTTACCCTGATTTCCTTTTTGCTTACTATTGGAATTCGTTTGGAATTGAAATTATTGGTTTTTTTTATCGGATTTTTATTTGCTTATTTTTTGCATGCCGCCCTGTTCGATCCCATTGTCTCACTCATGATTCAGAAGCAAACTTATTTGTCGGTTTCACAGAGCTGATGAAAATCAATCCTCGGACGGGAGAAAATCTCGCCGGATGAGCATTTCAATCTTGGGATTCCAACAAGGATTTTCAATGAAACGGCGTTCCTGGCGTATCGAGTTTCTGGAAACAAATGATTTCCCCCCCTTGTTAAATCGGATAATACTGGAACCGGTCATGACACTCTTTTGGGTGACCAGTGTAGCCACCGGATGGCCGGTAGAATCCAGAATACCTTCATGATCTCCGCTTTTAAACATCAACAGGTGATGTCCGATTTCATGCAGAATAACCCGGGACAGGGATTTGGCATGGGAGACATCGATGCTCTTACTGGCCAACCACCAGAAATCAGACCAGATGAAAATGGCCGGTGATTTCCCAGCCATCGAACTGCCCGTACCATAAGCCGACCATTCGATCAGATCCAATTCCTCGGGACTGTAATGATAGTGATAATCGACCGGAATCGGAGTGTCTTTATCCTCTGAATGGTTATTTATCAGGTCCTTATTTTTTGAAGTGGCTCCGAATATAAACAAACTGATGGTACCTGGTTTTTCATCGGAGTATATGATATTCAGCCGGCTGAGCATGACATCGATGGGCCCGTAACCTTCGGGGCCGTACCTGGGATCTTTACCCTTTCCTCTGAGGGGGTCATTAATGAATGTGTAAA
>DAOVIP010000194.1 GCA_030671465.1 Candidatus Aminicenantota bacterium
CCTAGAACTTACTCTTTCTTTTCCGGAACGAACAGGCGCCGGCCCAGGATCCGGTGGTACTCCGAAAACCGGCTGTTGGCATCGGCCGCATCGATGGCTTCCTGGAATATTTTTAGCTTGGAATCCAGCAGGTCGATCATATGCAGGACAAAGGCTTCCGGGGTTTTGGGAACTTCCGGGGCACCGAATTCTTTTTCGCCGTGGTGGGATACGATCAGGTGCTGGATCTGCAGGGAAAGATCGGGCGGAAAGTTTTTCACCTGGCCCTGGAGCTCCAGGAATATCTGGTTACTCAGGATGATGTGGCCGATCAGGCCGCCCTCGGGAGTGGTTTCTACGGCTGGTGAGCGGGTAAATTCTATCAGCTTGCCAATATCGTGAAACAGGGCCCCGATGGCTAATAATTCCCGGTCCAGCCGGTAAAAATCGGCGATCAGGATGGCCAGCCGGATCACCGAATGGGTGTGTTCCAGCAGGCCGCCGGCATAGGCATGGTGAATTTTCTGGGCCGCGTAGTGTTGCTGAAAAGCTTGCCGGTATTTTTTCTCAAAAATATCGATCAAGCCGATCAAAAAAGGATTACGAATGGCAGCCTTCAGGGTGTCCGTCATATCCTGGAAATCCTTTTCCACGTCAAAGGGGGCCTGTTCTTCGAAATCGGAGCGGTTCACCTCCGGATCATCCGCAGCCACCGGGTTCAGGGATTCGATCTTGAGCTGAGGCTGGTTCTGGTACTCGTTTACTGTACCGCTGAACCGGTAGAACTCCCCGGCCCGGATCATAGACAGGTGGGTGTCCACCTGGCTCCAGATCTTGGCCCCGATCTTTCCGGTGGGGTCCCTCAATTCCAGTGATAAAAAGGGTTCCCCGTTTTTCTTGGTCCGTTTCTGGATTTCCAGAACCTTAAAAACATTCCTGACCCGGTCGCCGGGCTTCAGGGCCTCAATAAGCTTTTGCTGATATTCGTTGAAAAGATTCATCTGGATTCCTCCGGACCACCCTTTTCCTGAAAGAGAAGGTTTTCGATGCGGTAGGTGGTCTTGATATCCTTCAGCCAGGCTTTCAGCCGGGTATCGGTGAGTTTCTTACTCAGGTACTTTTCGATCAGGGGGGTCATTTCGATCAGGGATCTGGCCTGCAATCCCAGTCTCTGCTGCACCGGGAGGTATTCCTGGTTGTAAAATTCCTGGATTTCCGCATAGGGGATGGTGATTTTGGTGGAAAATTGATCGTTGAGTACTTTTTCATAAACCACTTTTTCAATGATGAATTGCTTGAAATCCGGCCAGTCCATATCGTAATGGCGGAGCAGGATCATCAGTTCAGTAAGGGATCCGGTTTTTTTGATCACCGGGATCTGGACCTCTTCATAGTCTTCCTCGCTCAGCCGGAATTCATCCCGGTATTCATGATAGATAACCTTGTCGTTGATCAAACTGAGCAGGACCCGCTTTTGAAAGTCTCTCTCGCTTTCATTCTTGTCCCGGAAGAGCGGGTAGAGCATGATGGCTTTCTGGATGTCACTGAGGGTGATGATCTCATCGTTAACCACGGCAGCGATCTGATCGATCAACACGGATTCGGCCCGGACCAGGGGACACAAATATAATAAAATCAAAATGGTTATTTTAAAAGACATTGCCTATTCCTATCTGGACCAGGAAGCGATCCCCGACATCCGGATTCAGGTTCCAGGCCAGGTCCACCCGCAAAGGTCCAAAGGGGGTTTTGTATTTGAGGCCGAATCCGACCGCTTTTTCCAGGTTGTTTAAACTCAGATCCCTGGTACTGTCAAACACATTGCCGAAATCGACAAAGACCGAATAGTACAGGTCTTCGATGGGAATGGCGATGATGGGAAATGTGGCTTCCAGGTTGAACAGCAGCAGGGCATTTCCCCCCCGGGGCTTATCAGTCTCCGGATCCAGGGGACCCAGGTGGTCGTTGCGGGTCCCGCGGAAACTGTGTACACCCCCGGCAAAAAAGCGCTCGGTAATGGACATGTCCCCGGCTGAAAACCCGTTGCGTACCGAGAATGAAATGTTGGAGCGCTTGGAGAGCCGGATGTTTTTCTGGTAGCTCCAGAAAAACTTGAAAAAGCTGTAGTCTTTTTCAAACAGGGGTAGTCCTATTTTTAGGTTGGAGGAAAAAAAGTCACCGGTAAGGGGATTGAAGGGATCATCCCTTTTTTCCATTACATAGAAAAGCGAAATCGCGGTGGTATCAAAGGGAACATCCAGCTGATCGATGCCCTGTTCGCTGACCAACAGCTCGGTCAGCTTGGTCCGGTACCAGTTCAGGGAAGCCATAATAAAGGAATTCGGGCTGATTTTCTTGATGATGGATTCACCCAGACCGTAGCGGTTAAATTTATAGCTGGGGTAAATTTCATCCTCATCCCAGATCTTGAAAGAGGAGCTCAGGCTGCTGCGCAAAAAATAGGGGGTATCATAGCTGAGCACGGCCCGCTTTTCGCTGAAACCGATCTGCAGGATGGCGGATAGGGTGGAATAGGATTTGAATATGTTGGGTGCCTGGTATTCCAGAGAGCCCCTGAAATTCTTGCGGTCCTCCCAGCCAATCCCGAAACCGTAGTAACGGCTGTTGTCCGGGATGACCATGATCAATACATCCATCAGGTTCGGATCCTTTTTTAATTTGATGATGTTGACCTCGCTGAATATCGAGGTGTTTTCCACCTGGGTCTTGAACTGATTGATCTGATTCTGGTTGTAACTGGCATTTTTCTTCAGCGGAAACAATTTGCGCAGCAATTGGGACTGGGATTTGGAGGCGCCAATGATCATCAGGTTCCACATCCGGTAGGGTTTTCCCTCGTTGATCTTGACCAGAATGGATTTGTTGTGGCCAGCCGAAATATCCAGGTCGATCCGGACATCATCAAACCCGTTCTCCAGGAAAAAATCCCTCAGCTTCTCTATATCCCGGTTGAGGTTCTGCTGCACAAAGGCCTGATTTTCCCGGCTGGAAATGACCCCCAGGAGTCTCTTGGCCGTGAATGTCTGGTTGCCTTCAAACAGGATGGAATCCACCCTGAATTTCTGGCCCTCCTGGATGATAAAATTAAGATCGGCTTTGCGGCCGCGGAATTCCGGTTCCATGGTAATCTTGCTCAGGGGGTAGCCGTTGAAATAGTAGAGCAGTTTCAGGATTTCCAGGTCCAGGGAAATGGAGTCGGACCTCAATTCAAAGATCCGATCATAGATGAGGTCATCGGTTTTCATGACCTTTTTCAGCCTGTCCTTGGAAAAAGCGGTGTTGCCCTTGAAATCAATCCTGCCCAGGCTGTATTTTTTGTTCTTCTCCACGGTAAAGGTAATGAACTTGGTGAAATCATTGATCCGGATGTCGGAACTTACCCGGGCATCCAGATAACCCTTGTTTTTCAGATGGTTCAGAATCCGGTTCTCACTGGCATTAAGAGCCCACTTTTCATAGACCTTTTCTTCCCAGATGGAGGAAATCAGGTCCTTTTTCGGCTTCATACCCTGGAAAATGAAAATATGCTTGTAGCCCAGGTTGAGGGTGATGTCCAGGTCAACCTGAGAGTGCTGTTCATTCAGGTAGGTTTCCTGGACCTGGATCTCCGGGAAATAATAACGTAGCTTTTTCAGTTTGCTGCGGATCTTTTCCAGGCTCTTCTGGAATTTGTGAGGAATATAGTGCTTGGTGTTGAAGTGCCCGATGAATTCCGGGCACTGGTCCGGATTATCCACGGTCAGGGTCAACCGGTTGATCCGAGTCAGTTTATTGCTCAGGATGATGAATTTCAGGGCAGCGGTAAGGTTGCGGGGATTTTTTTTCACCCGGTACTGGATTTCCGGGTGGTTGTATCCCCTTGATCTCAGAAAATCTTTCAGTTCCTGGATGGCCAGGGGGATTCGGGATTCTTCCAGGTAGCGGTTTTCGTTCAGAGAATAGATGGCTTTCTTGATCCCCTTCTTTTTCTGGGTGATGCTCTGGATGATGGAGATGGATTTGATGAAGTACTTGTTGCGGGTGATGAAATAGATGTCCACTTTCCGGTCCGAAAGTTTCTGGATGCGGGCCTCGATATGGGAAAAGGATCCGGTTTTAAAGAGGTTTTCCAGGCTCTCCCGGATTTTTTTGCGGCTGAATGGCTGTCCCTCCTTGATATTGATCAGGGATTTGTACTTGTTGATGTTCGGCTGTTCGAAGCTGTTGTTAAATTGAAAAATAATCTGGTTGACATGGAATCCCGGGGGGGGCTGGCTGCGGATCAGGGAAACCAGCAGCAGGACCAGGACCAGGGTTTTAGCGCCTTTTCCGGAATCGAATATCAATGCTATACCGTCCTTCTTCATTTCTCATGCCGATGATAGATATTGAGGGAGATATCTGGTAGAGAAGATAGAGTATCTCCTGTCTTAAGGTGGAAACATTGGTAGAATACACAATGATGAAGTTTTTGGCAATGGCCTTGCCCACGCTGAGTCGGGATTCGCCCTCTACCGAGGTCCCGTTGATCATGGGATCGAATTTCAGCATATCGATCCCGAATATTTTTTTGACCCGCTTTTCCAGGTTCTCGGTCAGCTTGGTGGTGATCATGCCGGTGGTGCTGATCTGGGAACTGAGTTCGGTGGAGGTGGG
This sequence comes from Candidatus Aminicenantota bacterium, assembly GCA_030671465.1. GTDB lineage: Bacteria > Acidobacteriota > Aminicenantia > UBA2199 > UBA2199 > CAZOWT01. Next base: position 4,636 of record DAOVIP010000194.1, read on the forward strand.
CCGTTTGAACAGTTCTCCCAGGGAGATCAGGGCCAGCACATC
>DAOVIP010000047.1 GCA_030671465.1 Candidatus Aminicenantota bacterium
AAAAAAATAAAAAAGGGAGAATGTTCAAAAATAATGACCGGGGCCATGCTTCCCTCCGGAGCAGACCGGGTAGTAAAAAAGGAAATTACCCGGGCTGAAAGTGACCTGATGTTTATCACGGGCCAGGATAGTGAATTCAATGTATGCCATCGCGGAGAGGATGTGAAAATCGGGGACAAAGTGCTGGCTTCCGGGAAATTGATGACCTCAGCGGATATCGGGGCCATTGCTTCGATGGGATTGGATACGGTAAAAACCTTTCGCCGGCCAATGGTGGGAGTTTTAACCACCGGTGCCGAGATTGTTGAACCGGGAGAGCATATAAAAAGGGGACAGATATTTAACAGCAATGCCTTCTCTCTGGCTGCCCAGATTGGATCAATGGGCCTGGAGGTGATCTATAATGGCATTGTACGTGACAACCCTGAGTGCATCAGTGCCGAAGCAGAACGGTTGATGAACCAGGCAGATGTGGTTCTGGTATCCGGTGGTGTTTCCATGGGGGATTTTGATTTTGTGCCCCAGGTCCTGGAAGGAATCGGAGTTGAAATTTATTTTAAGAAAATAGCCATCAAGCCGGGGAAACCAACGGTTTTCGGAAGGCGGGGGAACCATTTCGTCTTCGGACTTCCGGGTAATCCGGTTTCCACTTTTATTATTTTTGAGGTTTTGGTCAAGCCTTTTCTATACCGGATGATGGCCCACACTTATTCTCCCCCAAGGATAACCGGGATCTTGAAACAGGATTTCAACCGGCGTAAAGCCAGCCGCCATGAACTGATTCCGGTTGTTTACAGCCAGGGAACCGTCAGGGTTGTCGAATATCACGGCTCGGCCCATATCCTTTCGCTGTCCAGGGCCAACGGACTGCTGGAAATACCGGTGGGAGTAAAACAGATCAAAAAGGGGGCAGAGGTAGATGTTAGACCGGTTTAATCGAAAGATATATTATTTGAGAATATCAGTGACCGATCGCTGCAACCTGAGGTGCACCTACTGTATGCCCGAGACCGGAATTCAGCTCAAGAATCACAGTGATATTCTTTCCTTTGAACAGATTGTGTCCATTGTCCGGGAAGCGGTAAAACTGGGCATTACCAAAGTGAGGCTGACCGGGGGGGAACCCCTGATCCGGAAAGACATCAGTTCCCTGGTTGAACAGTTGAGAGCAGTGAAAGGAATCAGGGAAATTACCCTGACCACCAACGGTGTATTACTGGAAAAAATGGCCGAAGGGTTGAAAAAAGCCGGGTTGGACCGTTTGAATATTTCCCTGGATACCCTGGATCCCGAAAAATATCGTTGTTTGACCCGGATCGGAAACCTGGACCGGGTCTTGAGGGGAATTGATGCGGCCCTTGAAGTCGGATTCAGGAATACCAAGCTGAATATGGTATTGATCCCGGGAGTCAATACCGATGAAGTGGAGGCCCTGAAGCGGTTTTGTCTGGAAAAGGGACTGAGGCTGCAGCGGATAAACCAGTATTCATTGAGTGCCATTACCAGTATCGAGCGCCAGTTTACTACCGAAAGGCCCCTGAATTGCAGTATCTGCAACCGGATTCGGTTGACTGCAGACGGGTTCATCAAACCCTGCCTTTTTTCCAATATTGAAATACCGGTCAACCTGGATCATATCGGTGATAGTCTGCGGCAGGCCATTGTGAACAAACCCGAATGCGGTACTTGTTGTTCCAGCCGGGAAAACTGGCAAATCGGGGGATAATTCTTCAGGAGGAAAACATGGAACTTTCTCATGTGGATCAAAAAGGTGAAGCCAGGATGGTGGATATCAGTAATAAAAAAATCCTTCATCGGGAGGCCATGGCTTCTGGAAAAATTTATCTGAATAAAGCAACTCTGGATCGGATAGGCAAGCATCTCCTTCAGAAAGGGGATGTACTGGCGGTGGCCAGAATCGCCGGCATCAATGCGGCCAAGAAAACTTCCGAACTGATTCCGCTCTGTCACCAGATCCCGATAAATACCGTTAATATTTCCTTTGCTTTGAAGGACGACCGGATTGATATCAATGCCCGGGTAGTCTGTGATTATAAAACCGGTATTGAGATGGAAGCACTGACATCGGTTTCGGTTGCGGCTCTAACCATTTATGATATGTGCAAAGCCGTGGACAAAACCATGGTTATTTCGGATATCAAGCTGGAGAAAAAGGTAAAAAATGAAATTTAAAATCGAATCGGTGAATGTTTCCGAGTTAAAGAGTGTTCAAAAGCATTCGGTAGAAGAAATTGAACTGGTAGAGAATCATGGGATCAAAGGGGATGCCCACACCGGGAATTGGCATCGCCAGGTTTCATTGCTTGCTGATGAAGCCGTGGATCTGCTCAGGAAAAAGAATCCCGGAATGGAATTGAAGCCCGGCGCCTTCGGTGAGAATATTCTCACCCGGGGAATTGACTGGACCCGGGTCAAAATAGGGGGCAGTGTGGTGATCAACGGAGTGGTGATGGAAGTCACCCAGATCGGTAAAGTCTGCCATGACCGCTGCGCCATTTATGATCAGGCCGGGGAGTGTATCATGCCCAGCCATGGCATTTTTACCCGGGTGCTGAAAGGAGGCAAAATCAGTGCTGAAGATAGTGGTTATTACCGTTTCGGATAGGGCTTTCCGGAGTGAATACCCGGATCAGTCCGGTCCTGAAATAAAAAAATTGATTGATAACAGTGAAGTGGAGGCAGAGGTTTCCCTGATTCTGGTTCCGGATGAGGACCCGGAAATCAGAAAAGCCATTACCCAGAACATCGGTGTCGACTATATATTAACAACCGGGGGAACCGGATTGTCTCCCCGTGATATCACGCCCCAGATCAGCCGTGAAATCTGTGATCTGGAAATTCCGGGAATATCGGAAATGCTCAGATGGGAATCTTACCGGGAAACCCGGTTTGCGGTTTTATCCCGGGGATTCAGCGGGATCAAGGATAAAACCATTGTGATCAATTTTCCCGGCTCCCTGAAGGCCGTTCAGCTGGCCACCCGCCTGATGCTGCCGCTTTTTGAGCATGGGACCAAAATGGTGCATGGCGAAGGGCATTAGAACGGTTGATATTATAAATGAAATCCAATATTTTCAGGAGGATCGTATGGATTTGGGCATAAAATGCAAAGTGGCTGTGGTGGCAGCTTCCAGCAGCGGTCTGGGGCTGGCAACTGCCGAAGCCCTGGCGCGGGAAGGGGTTCATCTGGCCATATGTTCCCGGGATAAAAACCGGATTCAGGAGGCAGGCAAGCATTTGAAGTCCACCTATGGTGTGGATGTCCTGGATTGGGTTTGTGATGTAACCGATACGAAATCAGTAAGGGCCTTTCAGGAACGGGTCATTGACCATTTTGGAAACTACCACATTTTGTTCACCAATGCCGGTGGGCCTCCTGCCGGTTCCATTGAAACCTTCAGCCTCAGTGATATCCGGGGTGCGGTCGAATTGAACCTTTTCAGTACCATTAATCTGGTGGAACGTTTTTTGCCGGTCCTGAAATCCCAGCAATGGGGGCGAATTATTGCCCTGGCCTCCATATCGGTCAAACAGCCGCTGCCCACCCTGGCGTTGTCCAACATCTCCAGAGTCGGTGTGGTGGCCTATATCAAGACCCTTTCACAGGCTGTTGCCAGTTTGAATGTCACCGCCAATGTGGTGGCCCCCGGATATTTTATGACCGATCGGGTGAAGGAATTGATTGAAAAAAGGGCCGGGGAGAGCGGAATTGAATATGACCAGGCCCTGTCAAATCTGCTGACTTCCATTCCTGCTAAAAAAACCGGAAATCCGGCGGATTTCGGCTCGCTGGTGACTTTCCTGGCCTCTGAACAGGCATCCTATATTACCGGGGATACCATTTTGATCGACGGGGGCATGTACCAGGGATTGATGTGAGCAAATTGACAATTCTGCAATTTAGCATATATTGGCTAACAGAATTCAGATGGTACCATGATTGGTGATAAATTAAACATCAAAACCGAACATATTTTTGCAGCCGGAGAGGTGGCTGCCCGGGTCATTTCTGACATTAAAGTTTGCGAATCCATATTCGTCATCTCTATTGCCGGTGAGTCCGGGGCCGGAAAATCCGAAATCGCTTTTTCCTTATCCAGTCATCTCAAGAAAAAAGGTTACCCGAATGTGGTGCTCCAGCAGGATGATTATTTTGTGTACCCGCCCAAAACCAATGCCGAAATGCGAAAAAAAGACATCCGTCATGTGGGGCCGTCTGAAGTTCACCTCTCTCTGATTGAGCAAAATCTAACCGATATCCTGGGGGGGGAAAAGCAGATCACCAAACCGTTGGTTGTTTATGATGAAGACCGGATTTCCAGTGAAACCATTTCACTGGAGGGGATTTCCATTGTCATTGTAGAGGGAACCTATACCACCCTCTTGAATCAGGTGAATTGCCATGTTTTTATTGACCGGGATTTGCATGATACCCGGGAAGCCCGAGGACAGCGGTCCCGGGAGGTCCAGGATGCCTATCTGGAAAAGATACTCGAGATCGAACACCGGATCATCTCCAGCCACAGGATGTATAGCGATTTGATCATTACCCGGGATTACGGAGTTAAAGAGAATGGATGATCCCGGACTGTCCGGAATCCGACACATCGGGATGCTGAGCACCCATGGGTATTTTGACCCGGTTCCGGAGCTGGGCAAAACCGATACCGGCGGCCAGGTGTTGTATGTGCTGCATCTGGCCCGGGCGCTTTCACAATTGGGATTTCAAACCGATATCTTTACCCGCTGGTTTGACCGGTCAAAAGAGCAGATAGATCCCCTGCCGGATTGCCCTGAAGTCCGGGTGATCCGTATTCCGGCCGGCGGATGGAAATTTATTGCCAAGGAGTTTATTTACCCGGTACTGGCTGAACTGGCAGACAACCTGAGCAAATGGATTTCCAGCCGGAACTGTCAGTATGATATTTTTCACGGGCACTATGTGGATGCGGGCATTGTCGCTTTAGAGGTGGCCCGGGCATTTTCCAAACCCTGTTTTTTTACCGCCCATTCACTGGGAGCCTGGAAGAGGCAACGGGTGGGTGGTAATGAAAGGGAGAAGGAAGCTGTTTTCAATTTCACCCGCCGTATAGGCGAAGAGCGGCGTATTTTCGGCCAGGTTACGGCCCAGACCATCACCAGTAAAGAAGAAGGGGATAAAATAAAACAATTGTATGATTTTGATTCACCCCGTACCGAGTTCATACCCCCGGGGGTGGACATCGATAAGTTTTCACCTTTGGCTACAGGCCAGAGGGAAACCAAAACCCGGCTGGACCTGCCGGAGCCTTATGTATTTGTGGTCAGCCGGATCTCCAAGGCCAAGGGTCATGATTTGTTGCTCCAGGCCTTTTCAAGAGTTTTGAGGCATTTTCCTGACCTGCACCTGGTAATTGCCGGAGGCACTGCTGACCCGGACGAGGAGGAAACCGAGGTGGTGGCCAGCATGAAAGCCTTCATCAAAACGAACCGAATGGAGAAAAATGTCCATCTGGTCGGGGGAATTCCCCACGATGAACTGCCTCCCTGTTTCCGCCAGGCCCGGCTATTTATATTACCGGCCCGGTATGAGCCCTTCGGGATGACTGCTCTGGAAGCCATGGCCTGCGGGGTTCCGGCGGTTATTTCAAAATATTCGGGGATCCGGGAAAATCTGGTTCATGAAAAAGACTGCCTGGTGGTCGATCCCTTGGAACCGGTTGCTTATGCCGATTCAATTATTCGTTTGATACGGGATGAAAACCTGGTTCGCAGGCTGGTGAAAAATGGTCTGGAAACCGTGCGCTCCACTTTCAGCTGGGAGTCCATCGCCAGACGGCATTTGGAATTTTACAACCGGTACATTCCCCGTTAAATACAGGAGATCAAGATGAAAACATCCATACCCTTGCAGGCGCCAGCCGGAATCGGGCTGGTGGGATTTCCCCTGGACCGAAATTCCTCGTTTTTGAGGGGAGCGGCCAATGGCCCGCCTCTGATCAGGGAAGCACTGTTCTCGGACTCAATCAATCGCTGGACCGAAAACTGTTTTGACCTGAGTAACCCGGCCCTGCTCAGGGACTTGGGCGATATCCCCGATATGGACAAGCTCAAAGGGTTCAAAGCGATTGAAAGAACCATCAGGGACATGCTGGAACAGGGGCTGGTCCCGGTTTCACTAGGGGGAGATCATTCGGTTACTTACCCGATTGTCAGAGCCCTGCATGCAGCTGTTTCGGAATTTTGCATTCTCCACTTTGATGCCCATCCGGACCTGTATGATGAATTTCAGAACAATCCACTTTCCCATGCCTGTCCCTTTGCCCGGATCATGGAGGAAAAGTTGACCGGAACCCTGGTTCAGGTGGGAATTCGAACCTTGAATGGCCATCAGAAAGAACAAGCTGAAAAATTCGGGGTGACTGTAATCCAGATGAAAGACTGGAGGCCCGGGCAGGGATTTGAATTTAAAATTCCGCTATACATTTCCGTGGATGTGGATGTGCTGGATCCGGCTTTTGCTCCCGGGGTTTCCCACCATGAGCCCGGTGGTTTTTCCAGCCGTCAGTTAATCGAGATGATTCAAAATATCCGGGCACCTTTGATTATCGGGGCGGATGTGGTGGAATTTAATCCGCTTCGGGATCTTTCGGGTATAACGGCCATGGCCTGTGCCAAAATCGTCAAAGAGTTAGCCGGAAAGATAGTTGAAATTAACAGATTGGAAAAAAAAATTAAAACTGAATCTACTGGCCTGGAATAATCTGGTATTTTTTATATTTTTTCACCAGGCTATCAATATCTTTTATCAAATTATCTTCCAGTATTTTGGCGGTTGCTTCCAAGAACGTGGGGAGCACGGCCTGTTCGTCTTCTGAAAACAGCCCCAGTACATAGGGGGTTATATCACCGTGGGAGGGTTTAGATATGCCCATTCTCAGACGATTGAAATCCCGGGTTCCCAAACAGGCGGCTACCGAACGGAGCCCGTTGTGCCCGGCCAGGCCCCCGCCTTTTTTATAGCCTATTACCCCGAAGTCAAGCTCAAGATCGTCATGAATCACCAGAAGGTCTCCTATGTCCAGTTTGAAAAATCGCATGGCAGCGGCAATGCTTTCTCCGCTCAGGTTCATGAAGGTCAGGGGGCAGATAAAATACAGGGTTTTTCCGGGAATGGTTTCGGGTTTGTATATGGCCAGATCCCCCTTGAATTTGGAATTCCATTTCAACTCCGGGAAAAAAGTCAGATATTCGATCATCTGCCAGGCGATGTTGTGGCGGGTCCGGGCATATTCCGGACCTGGATTTCCCAGTACAGCGATTAACATGCTAATGTTGACTCCCGGTTGTATCGGTTAAGCCAATATATAAAACAAAAAAATTTATTTGTCAATTTGTCATCAGTTCGGGTTATTGGTAAAATACTGGGAAACCGAACACAAGTGAAGTGAAAACATGAGAATCGACGAATATTTTCGGAATGATATTCAAGCTGGGATCATCCCGGAACTGGTGCTTCCCCTCTCGGAGAAAACCGGTTGTCTGGGAGAGACTGTCAGCCGCTTGAAACAGGAGCATCTGGAAATCTGGTGGGATACACCTGACCGGTTTCCACTGTTGAACAGAAAACATTCATTCAACCAACAGAGAGAAAATGAAAAAAAAATCAATCCGTTGGTGAATAGAATGTGCCGGTACCTTGAGCATAATCAAGCAGAACAATCTTGCTCCCAGGAAATGGTTAGGGATCCCTTTCTGCAACCAAAGGATTTTATCCATCAACTGACCGATTTGATCGGTACTCCCATCAATGAACAATATGGGGAGGGATTTATCCGGGCGTCCCGGATATTTCTGGAAAAAGTCAGACGCTTTGATCCCGGCCTGATAATCGAAGATGCCTACCAAGCCATGCGCAATATCTGGATTATGAATTCCCTGCAGATCTCCATGGGTCTGCCGGTTGACTGTACCGATTCCATGTTTGCCTACAGCCTATTGTATCCCTATACGGATAATCTGATGGATAGCCGATTTCAGAGCCTGGAGAATAAAATTCGCCTGAACCGTTCCCTGAAAAACCGACTGGAAGGCCGATCCCAGACCTGCCACGATGAACTGGAAGAGAAGATCTCCAGATTGATCGGGCGGATCGAGAGGGAATTTCCACGGCAGCGCTTTCCGGAGGTATTCCAAAGCCTGCTGCTGATTTTTAATGCCCAGATCAAAAGTCTGATAGAGCAGCAGCATTCCGGGGTACCATATCTCAGGGATATCCTGGCCATCAGTTTTGAGAAAGGCGGATCCTCGGTCCTGGCTGACGGCTACCTGTTGTCCGGCAGATTAACCCCGAAACAGCAATCTGCCTGCTTTGGCTGGGGGTCTTTTTTACAGCTGTCTGATGATATTCAGGATGTGGTCATGGATAAAAAAAATGGACACATGACCATTTTTTCCCAGACCGTTGGTAAATACCAGTTGGATAGACTAGCCAATAAGTTACTGAATTACATTGCCCGGATGATGGACATGTACCTGTCCGATCCGAAAATCAGGGAATTAATGGAATTATCGCAGAACAATTTCAATATCCTGGTTATTGAAGCCATTGGGAAAAATCCGGAACTGTTTTCCCGGGAATATGTGAGCCGAATCGAAACCTATTCCCCTGTTTCTTTTTCATATTTGAGAAAACTGCGTAAAAAATTAATAAAAAGGCTGAAAAAAAAGAAACGTTTAATCGCCGATTTGGACACGGTTTCAGCTGGATTTCTGGCCTTAACCTCACGGTTGCACGAAACCGGTGATTGAAAATGCTAAAGATCGGAAATCTTGATTTCAAGAACAGAACCGTACTCTCTCCCATGGCTTCGCTGACCGATCTGGCCTTTCGAATTTTAATGGATGAAATGGGTGGCATCGGATTTATGGTTACCGAGATGGTCTCAGCCGAAGGGATCAAGAGAAAAAACCGGAGAACCCTGGAGATGCTGAAATCGGTTGATTTCAAAATCCCCCAGTTTATTCAACTGTTCGGGGCAGATCCGGATGTTTTTATCGAGGCTGTTCAATTCCTGCAGGGTGAAACTGGCTATGCCGGCATTGATATCAATATGGGATGCCCGGTCAAAAAGATTACCCGCCGGGGAGCCGGGGCCGCACTTTTAGGAAATCTTCCACTGGCCTCGAACATTTTGAGGGCGGTCCGTCGGTATGCCCGGGTTCCGGTAACGGTAAAAATCAGACTGGGCGTTTCAGAGGAAGAGACCCTAAAACTGATCAGGGCCCTGGAGGCGGAGGGTG
>DAOVIP010000109.1 GCA_030671465.1 Candidatus Aminicenantota bacterium
ACTGCCCTGGGTAACGGAGAACAGCGGAACCAAGCGGGAATATGTGATGAGTTCGGTTTCGGTCAGCCGCTACATACTGGCCCTCCCCTCCAAACTGGCTTTCCGGTTTGGTGATTACAAGCTGATTTATAACTTTCCCTTTTCAGATGAGGATCTGAAGTTTTTTAAATATCCGCCTCCTCCCAACCCCCGGATCGAATTGTTTAACCTCAGTCAGGATCCCTTCGAGATCCGGAACCTTGCCGGTCTGGAAGAGAAGAAGGTCAAGCGATTCCTGCCCCTCATACTGGATATTAAAAAGCGAATCCAGGAAACAATCAGGGAACGGTCCAAAAGCCCTTTGAAGCTTGATAAAGAGGTTCAAAAAAAGCTGGAAACCCTGGGATATCTGTAAGGAATTATCTCTTATATAAATTGCAGAAAAAGAAAAGCCTGCTTGGCCCGGGTCCGGGTGCGGATTTCAATTGGGAATACGGTCCTGTTTTTGATTTTGATGGATTTCAGTTTTTTCCATTCTATCGAAAAACGACTGGTTTTTTGTCGGCCGGAGCGGAACAGTCTTGAGGTCTTGTTGGTCACCCATACCTCCACCTGATCGGTATTGGCAAAGACCAGGTTCAGGGAGGGATGCTGACTCCGGGGCTCGATGAAAATTTTATAGGTATTGCCGGCCAGTATATTGAATCCCTGCTGGTCCGGGATAAAACGGAAATTTCTGGAATTGTTGAAAAAACTGATTTTTTCATCCTGATAGCGGTTTTCGGGAATCAGGTGGACATGGGGGTAAAAACAGAACAGGTAGGTCAACAATAAAAAGAGAGATAATGAGATGAATACTTGTCGTTTTTTGGAGGGAAGGATCATGTAAAATTTCAGATAAAAGAGGATCAGAAAAACCAGTACTGATCCGATCCAAATATAATTGGCCAGGTGGGGAGATCCGGGCCTGGTCAGAAAAGAGGGGAAAAACTTCCATAGATTCACGATGCTGCTTCCCATGAACAGCAAAAAGGTAGAGCCCCGCTGAGTGGAATAACCGAATACCGGCTGGTAAACAAACAGGGGATAGTAAAAGAGCCAGAACAGGACAAAAACACTCAGCCCGGTGAGTAGTTTAAAACCATATCCGTTCTGGTCCCGGTTCTGCTTGAAGTAAAAGTTGGCAATCCATATTATGAAAATCCAGCTGACGAACATCAGGGACCTGCCTGCCGGGGAATAGGCTCCGCGAACTGTGGTAAAGGCATGGAAACCAACATAGGGAACGGCAATCCAGAGCAAAATGTTCTGGAAGCGGAGCCTGTTTTTGAATCCCAGGAACATGAGAAAAAACACCGGACTGTAAAAAAGCAGTCCGTCCCGCTGATCCAGAAAATAGGCCAGGAAGACTTTTACCCGCAATATCACCGGGGCCACAAAATAATCCTGAACAGGGAAGATTTCAGCCGGGTTGAAAGTCTGGTAGAGGCTCTTACAGAAAAGCATAAGTAAAAGGAAATTTGCCAGAGGAAAGATGAAAAAATGCAAGACCGGTTTGATTTGCCTGGTTTTAATAATTTTAATTAGGATGAACAGGGCCAGGACTATCAGGGCCGGGTAGTACTTTACATGAAACCATGCAACCGATGACAAGAAAAATCCGGATAACCAGTAATTCGTTTTTTCACCAAAAGCAAATATGAAGGCGGCCATCATCAGAGCGGCAGCCGGGAGTTCCGGATAGAGATGAATGGAATGAAAGACCAGAGGATAAAGCCCCAAAAAGAGTATCCAGATACCGGTGATTTTTTTGTCCGGGAATTGAATCTTCAACAGGAAAAACAAGGCCAGACCGAAACAGGCATTGATCAATCCCGCCACCAGACGGAAATACAATGAGGCCGGGATAAATCCGGCCAGCAGATTGAACAGGGCATAAAACGGTACCAGTAAAAATGACACTCCGGGCATGTGATAGGACCGGTATCGTCCGTCCCGGATTTTTCCGTGGAATTGAAGGTCAACCGGCAGGTATTTATAGTAGGTTTTGTTCTGGATATTGTTGTCCAGGTCAAAATCATGGTCCTCTACAATGCTCTGGGCAACCATGATATAGTGGGGTTCATCTCCGGATAATTGGACACCCTGGAAATACAACAGAAACGAGGCAGCTGTAAATATCAGGAATGCCATCAACCAGATGACCAATGGCTTTGCCGGGGGGGATGACATTTTGGGTCCTCTGGGTTTCCCAGTCCTGGAGATATTGAATACATAAACCAGAAGGAAAAAGCAGAACATTCTAATCTTGAAGTCTCCGATGGTTGAATAGTGAATCAGGGTTAGGGGAGTCAGGAGCATGAAGTGATAAGGGTTGAGGAGTTTACCCTTTATAAATCCAAACAGCAATTCCAGGAATACCATGACCGCGGCACTGAAAATCATCAGTTCAATACCCGAATGTCCGATCAACTGGGTGAGGTAAAATGCGCTCAATCCGAACAAAATTCCGGCTTTACTGATAAAGGGCATGATATTCGATACTTTCATCTGAAAATTTCCTAGAATGATCTGGATTTATTTCGAACTTCATTTTAACATATCTGGCTTTCAAATGGCAAAATTTTTACGGTGTTGATTTGACAGGGAAAATGTATTCGACGTATAATGAAAATCACCACTGGATGTGGCCAGATGACGGAACGGACCAAATCTCTATTTTTGAAAATATCGATTTTGTCAGGGTACCTGTCTTTTGTTTTTCATTTAAAAAAAATAAACCCGCTGCTGATTGTGTCTCTGGTGTTCTTGTTGCTGGTGATCATTACCGAATGGATGACTCGCCATTCCCACTGGTCCATCTTATTCCCTTTCTCATCCGGATTGCTGGCTGTGGGGATGAAATTCTTTTACTGGGATCAGTTTGATTTTGCCAGCCGGATCAATCATTTGATGATGATTGCCTTGGTCTTTTCTCTTGGGATTGCCTTCCATAAATTCCGGTTATTGAAACTGTTTTCAAATTTCTTCAGCCGGCTGAAAATCAGGAAAAAGTTGATTTTTATTTTTGTTTTTTCTGAAATTGTCTTGGTGATGGCCTCGCTGGTCTTGGTGGAAAAAGGGATCACCCTGGTGGGGGACGAAGCTCATTATCTGGTGATATCACAATCCATTGCCCGGGATTTGGATTTAAATGTGTTCAACCAGTATGCCCGGGACCAATATAAAGACTTCATTCCCCAGCACCTTCAATCCCATGCCAAGGTGGGAAAGGGCTTCAAGAAATGGTATTCGTTTCATCTGCCGGGACTGTCCGTAACCCTGTCCCCGTTTTTTATCTTTAAACTGCCCCAACCGTTGCTCTATGTTTTGATTCGGATCTATCTGGGTCTTTTTGGCGCTTTATTGGCGGTACTGGTTTATCTGTTCTCTCTGAAGCTCTGGCAGAATGAGGGCCTGTCATTACGGGTGACCCTGGTATTCTGTTTGACCTCACCGGTTATTTTCCTGTCCATTCATATCTTTGCCGAGGTTCAGGCCTTGTTACTGATTCTGAGTTCGGTGTATTTATTGCTCTACGGGAAAAAAAATCCGAAACTTTCGCTGATGCTGGCAGGGTTTTTACTCGGACTTACTGTTTTCTGGGGCATGAAGTATGTCATCTTCATTTATATTCTGGGGATTGGTTTTACGGGTTATTTCATCCGTAAGCAAGAATACCGAAAGATCCTCTGGTTTATTTTGTTTCCGGTTGTTTTTCAATTGCTATTCTTCTCGTATCTCTATCTGGCTTATGGAAATTTCTCGCCCATGTCCATTTACACTGGGGTTCTGAGTGAGAGCCAGGCTAGGGAATTTTATGAAAACGTCAGGCAAATCAGCTTAAAAAACCGGCTCGAAACCCTGCTGGATTATTTTTTTGACCAGCGGGACGGGCTGTTGCTCTACAACCCTTTTTACTTCTTCTTTTTCCCGGGATTGATAATTGCCATCCGGAAATTCAGGAAGTACGGACCCCATTTGCTGTTATCAGTGGCCAGTTTTGTCTATCTGCTATATCATGGATTCTCCACGGTCCGGCCCGGGGTTTGTCCCCAGGCCAGGTACCTGGTCCCGGTATTGTGGACCCTGATGCTGTTTGGCATCATTTATTACCTGGAAACCCGTAACCGGTTTTTTAAAAAAATATTCTGGATGCTACCGTTCTACTCATTTTTTGTGGTGGGCTTTCAACTGTTCAATCCTTATACCCTCTACCAGACCACCACCCATGATTATCTCTATCGCCCAGGTTTAATGTTTCAGATGTGGAGCAGTATTCACCTGAATGTGTCGGGATTGCTTCCTTCCTTTATAAAGAGTGTTCCCGCTATACAGCTCCCTTATTTCAGGCCCAGCCACAATGAGGATTATATTCCCAATATCGTTGCCCTGTTGATTTTTCTGATCCTGGTGGTGATCTCCCTATTGCCCTGGAAGCACGACCGGACCAGCTGGCTGGTTGCCGCGGCTTTTACCGGCCTGTTTGTCCTGTTTGTACTCTTCCCCAGGGCTCCGCTATACAATCCGGTATCGGTCAACAAAAACGGGACGATCCCCCATTTGGTTCACGGTGCTGCCTTTCATCCGGGGAAAGTATCCCAAAAGAAATTCAACATTCGGGACAGCGGTGTTTTCAGATGTTTGATCTCCACCAGGAAAAAGGCCGGATATATCAGCCTGGAAGTGGAAAATGAGGGTGTCGATAAAATAACTGCCGACCTTTATAATTTTGATAGCAGAATAGAGGGAATCAAGGATCTGGATGCCGGAACCCGCAGGATTGTCATTGACAACCCTCGCTTCAGGAGTCTCTTTAACCGGTTTTTCTATCAATTCACCTTCAGGATTAAAGGGGATACCAATGATCACCTGCGGTTATCCATTGAATGCCTTCCCTTTGGAAAATGAGGGTATCGGTAAAAAAAATCAAATAAAACGGTTCAGACAGGTTTACTTTTCCAGCTGTTTGATCAGGTTTCTGATATAGACCTTCAGCGGTTCGGTTTCGGCTTTGGAGAGTGCCTTTTCCATCATGTCCAGGGCCTTTCCCTTGTCTCCCATTTTGAGATAAGCCTGGCCGATGTTGATTAGTATATTCACATCATCTTCGGTTAGGAGCGAGAGTGCCTTTTTGTAATAGGCCAGGGCTTCCTGGTATTTATTTTCCTTATCAGCGATGATTCCCTTGAGATTGTAGGTAGGTGCAAAGTTTTTATTTTTATTCAAGGCCTTCTCGGTATAGCGTTTGGCAGATTCAAGTTTGTTGTGTTTCAGTTCCAGCATGGCCAGATTGATGTACGCATTCTCAGGGGTACGGTATTCTCTTGAATTGGCGGCTTTGAGCAGATGTTCCTTGGCCAGGTCATACTTATTCAACTCGGTATAGATCAATCCCAGATTATTGTAAGTGTCGGAGAGTGCCGGATTTAATCGCATCAACCTTTTGAAATAAGATATGGATTTGGAAAAATCCCGTTTGTACATATACACCAGTCCCAGTCCGTTGAGGGCCCCTTCCAGGGTTGGATTTTTTGAAATGGCGGTTAGAAATTTTTTCTCCGCCACATCGATATTTCCCTCGTTGAGATAGAACAATCCCTGATTCATGATATATTCAGGGGTTCCCGGTTGGATGCTTCCCGGTACGGTATTGGCCTTTTTTTTGCAGCCCAAAAAAGACAAAACAATCATGATGACAATCATAGATTTTTTCATTGGTTCCCCTTTTCTTTGATCACCTTATAGGCGATTATGGGTTTTTTAATTCCATACAATTTTTTTTCTCCCAGGCATTTGAATTCAAAACGGTTCTTGGTCCTTTTGTATACTGTTTCTGAAATCACAACTTCATCCGGTCCTGCCACTGAAGATTCGAGCCGAGAAGCGATATTAACGGTATTGCCCAATACTGTATAGTCGAAGCGTTTGGGTGACCCGAAATCACCGGCAATTAGTTTCCCGGTGTTGATACCGATCCGGATTCTGATTTTTTTGGGTTCCGGGACCTTGGTATTCATTTCTTTTAGTCTTTGTTGCATTTCCAGGGAAGTGATGATAGCGAGTTCGGTGTGATTTTCAAGCGGGAAGGGCACACCGAAAACAGCCATAATACCATCACCGAGATATTTATCCAGGGTACCGTTGTATTTGAATATGATATCCGTCATTTCGGTAAAGAAGTTATTCAGGAATATTCCGGTTTCTACCGGTTTCATGTTTTCCGCTTTGGGTGTAAATCCCACAATATCCAGAAATAGAACCGAGGCATCGGATTCCTTGTAGTCCAAAAATTCATTGGAGGCATCATCCTGAGATTCCATGATTTTGGAAACCACCGATGGAGACAGATAGCGTTCCAGCCGGTTACGGATTTTTTTCTCCCGGTTCAGTTTGTTTAGGCTGTTGATACCCTCTATGGACAGGCCGGTAAAATTGGCAATTATGGACAGTATTTCCAGATCCTTTTCGCTGAACATCTCTTCAAAGTGGGTGGTATCGATATAAATCAATCCATAGATAGAATTTTTGGTCCATATGGGAATGGACATGGCTGACGTAATGCCATAAAGAATAATGCTTTCGGCTCCATCGAAACGGGAATCATCCCGGGTATTTGATGAGAGAATCGCCACCTTTTCCTTGATGGCCTTCATGGCAATGGTTTTGGATATGTTGACTTTTTTGACCCCCTTCCCCTTATCGGTCTGGCAGAGTTTCAGATGAATTTCCTCCTGCTTCTCATCAT
>DAOVIP010000167.1 GCA_030671465.1 Candidatus Aminicenantota bacterium
ACCGAAAATTACCTGGTTAAAGGCGGCTTTTTCAAGTCCAAGATCGGTGATATCCTGCAGTATGCACCAGTAACCTGGATCTGAAGACTCGATTTTTAACGGAGCCGGTATGGGAACATCCATGATGGGGTTTTCCGGTTCAGCTGGTTTTTGAAATACCTCTGCAAAGGGGTATTGAAGTTTTTGCCAGTTCATTCCAAAACCGAGTTTCCACAATCGCCTGGAAACCAGCAGGCCCTGGCGGATGCCATCAATTATTTTTTGAAAACCCTTTTCTGCCACATGAGCAGCAATAGAGGAGACAAACGCTGATCCGATGCCGGTCATGTTTCCCGGGCAGTATTCGGAAAATCCATCTTCAGCAATCTGGGGGTCGTACAGTAGTTGGGCATTTACTTCTCCAGCCCTGCGTCTGTACACAATCGCCCCGTCCACTCCGAATCTGGCCACCAGACAGGCACAGTTATTCAGGGGAAGTAGTTTGGGATTGGCAGCCATCTGCCAGACAAAATCGGTTGCGGTCCGCTCCCAGGAGGCCTTGCGGCTGATCTTGGCTCCCAGACGTCTTAAATCATCGGCAGTAAAAATGAGAATCAGTTTGTCGGGATAATCCTGGCTCAGTTTATTCCATAACTTTCCCTGTACCAGGGGGTGGCTCATTTTCAAAATAATCCAGTCGGGTTTTCCAGCTGTCAAGGCAGCCGGCCAGAATTTTTCAGCTGCATCCCGGAAACCATTGCCGGCATCGTCCAGTACCAGGATTTTTGCCTGGGGGTCATCTTCAGCCATTTCAAGGGGAATGGGGGAACGATCCTGTGGCCCGGCATATCCCTTAAACTGGCTAACCCTGAATACCTGATCCTTTTTTTGGCCAATGTTATATGAAAATTTATCCAGCCTGATTATGGAGTGAATGGTTTGTTCAGGGGGTATGTTTTCGATTTTTTTCGGAGACGGGGATAAAACATTGCCATTTGTTCTTACTTTCAGAAATTCGGCCAGCAGCAGGGCGCCACCCAATTTGGGTATTTGTCTGGTTCCGGTCAAGGTTTGCCAGTTTAAAATATTTTGATTCTCAGGAGTGGAAGTTGCGGCAGGGGTGGAGATTTCCAACCAGTCAATGACCACATCTCCGTTTACCACTATTTTGGGAAAATTCTTTTTTTTTGAATCTTTTTTTTTCATTTTTCCTCCCCAATAAATCTAGGATATTTCAAAACAAATCCTTGATTTCTATAAATTCCAGGGTGTCTTGTTTTACTCTGATGTCTATTTTTCTTCTTTTGTTACTATCCTTTTCGGGCATAAACTTGGCCAGAGGTGTATTGATCAATTCATCCACGGTTCGTTCCAGATTACGGGCGCCCCATTTTTTACTGAATCCTTTTTTGATAATTAATTTAATGGCTTCATTTGAAAATATGAGGTCCATTCCTTTTCCCTGCCATTTTTGTTTCACCTGGGGAATGATACTTCTGGTCACGATTTTTTCTGCGGTTTCACTGGAGATGCTGTTGAACACACCGATATAGTCAATGCGGTTGATAAACTCAGCCGGAAAATATTTCATCAGCTGATCCCTGACTCCCCGGTCCGTTTCATCGGACAGGAATCCGATGCTGTGATCCCGTTCAATGGAAATATTGGAGGTCATGATAATAATCACATCACTGAAATAGGTATGGCGTCTGTAGGTATCGGTTAATACACCGCTATCAAAAACCTGCAGAAACAGTTTGTGAATCTCCCGGTGGGCTTTCTCCATTTCATCCAGTAACAGGATCGAGAAGGGTTTTTCCTCGATTTCATTCAGGATGGGGCTGCCTTCTTCAACCCCGTGATAGCCGAAAGGAGCTCCCAGAAGTTTGGCCACTGCGTGTGGTTCTGAAAACTCGGACATATCGATGCGAATGAGTTTTTTTTGGGAACCAAACATAAATTCAGATAAGGCTTTGGCAAATTCGGTTTTTCCCACCCCGGTGGGTCCGGCAAACAGAAATACCCCGTTGGGGCGCTGGGGATGGAGGTCTGCTCCCAGGGTTTTGGGCCAGATGATATCCACCACCATATCGATGATGTGATCCTGTCCCAGGATACGGCTCTTCAGATACGCAGTCAATCCCTGTAATTTGTTTCTCAGCTCATCTTCCAGTTTACCGATGGGAAGCCCGGTCAGGGAACCGATCTGTTCTTTTATATCTTCCAGGGTTATGGTTTTTTTGCCCTGGCGTACAGCCCGTCCTACAGCATGATCGATAATATCAATGGCCTTGTCGGGAAAATATCTGTTTCTCATGTAGCGCTGAGAAAGGTCAATGATCTGGGAATAGACGTTCGCGTCTATTTTCAGTTTCTGGGGTTTTTCAAATTTGATGGGTACCAGCTGTTTTAACATGTTCAGGGTTTCGGAAGCGGGAAGTTCAGGGATGCGAATGGGCTGGAAGCGGCGTTCCAGGGCTGAGTTTTTGGTGATATACTTGTGATAGTAAGTGTCAGTGGTGGCGCCAATGCAGGATATCTCTCCGCGGGCCAAAGCAGGGAGTAATATGGTGGTGACATCCAGGGTTGACCCTTCTGTCTGACCGGCGCCTATGATGGAGTGGAATTCATCGATAAATAGAATAAGATCCGAAGCTTTAATTTCTTGAAGGATCTGGGTTACCCGCTCTTCAAACTCGCCCCGGTACTTGGTACCACCTAACATACTGGCTGTGTTTAATTCGAATATACGTTTTCCCTGAAGGGCACCGGGAACCTGGTTGGATATTATTTTTTGGGTCAGGCCGTCCACAATAGCTGTTTTTCCTACTCCGGCAGGACCGACCAATAGGGGATTGCGCTTGAAAACCCGACACAGGGTTTCAATGACCAGATTAATTTCACGGTCGCGACCGATGATGGGGTGGAGTTTTCCTGAACTGGCCAGTTCGGTTAAATCACGACCAAATTTTTTCAGAAAATCACTTACTTGTGCACTTGGCTTCATTTCTGTTTCGAATTCGGGTTCAATCGGTAATTCAAGGTCTTCCAAATCAGGTGTATCTGAGGACGTTTTTGGTTCTGTTTTTTTTATTCTGAATCCGCAGGTACTGGCCGTTGATTTTATCAGCAGATCCAATTTTATGACTCCATTTTCAGACTGAAAATAGGCATCATCCAGGATCTGGTTATAAGAATACAGATCCTGGTTAGCCAAAAGCTGATCCTTTAATTTTCTATTGATCTCATTCAGGCTCACTTTATCCACAATATTCAGCACTTCATTTGGGCATAGATGGGTCAATGCCTGCATGATATGGGCGGCATTGGCAGTTGTTCGATTGGCATTGTTGGCAATTTTAGTGGCATGATAGATGACTCGTTTGACTTCATTGGAGAGTTTATCCCAGCCGGGCCATTTTTCATCGGGCATGAATTTTAACCTCCTCTGGTTTTAAGAAATTTTTTAAAAACATTTTAATGTTTGATTTCATTTTTATTTTTCAGGCGATAAATTTGAAATCCGATCCTGGCTAATAATCCGGGAAGGTCTCTGACCGTATTTCGATCCAGCTCTTTTATATCTTCTGTCAACTCCTCCCAGGGAACCAGATAGGGGGTGGTTTTTTTCTTGATATTTTTTGGGGCCGGTGCATAGGTCCACCTGTTCATCCGGCGCTCTTCAACCCAGCGTTTGTGTTCCAATCGGGCCATGCTCTCTATTTCTTCAGGAGTGAATTCAAATTGAGGGGGATCCCAGGTTGTCAGATGCTCAATCCCACATCCCATGTGTTTGAGTTTGACACTGATATGGTCGGCCTGGCTCCGGTTTGATTCTCTCAGGCTTTCCGGTAATTCCGGCCAGGGAACCAGAGAGGGATTGGTCTCGACGGTTTGGCCTTCCTGGCGCTGTTTGCGCACATATTCTTCATGAATGGCCTGGGCCAGCATCTCATGAGTGCCGGTCATGATGATGGCGGTAGTACAGGTTCTGTCCAGTAATCCAAAGGCATTCAGCTTGATAAAACTATCTTCTTCGATTCCTTTGTCTTTCAGGAGGGTGGCCAGACCGGCATTGTGAACCATACGAACGACAATGGGAATATCATTATGCAGGAACTTTTGGTGAAGATTCAATGCAGTGGACAGGCCGAATGAATCATCATCCAGGCAGATATAAACACCGGTGAACCGGCAGCTTCCCTCAGTAGAGAACAGAAAATCAGCGGTCTGAAAAGCGGGTGATATGATTTCCATTTGCAGGATGTGGAGATTACATATTTTTTTTATTGGAGGGTGTTCGATATACAGGGAGTCAATTTTGTCTTCTGCATGACGGTCAAGAATGGTTATATTGAGTTTTTGATTGGATTTAAGTGACAAATCCTTCCAGTTTTTTGCAGCCTGAATGACCAGGTTTTCGCCCAGCCTACCCAGGCCCACAATCAACATATGGGATTGACGATTATCCACCTTGCCCTGATGATCAAAGGGTGGATAATCACTCAAACAGGCTCTGGCACCCATATCGAAGATATTAAAAAATTCCAGTCGAAAGGTTCCGCCCTGATTCATACCGAATTTCCTTTCTATGAGCAGGCGGCATCGCCGGGGATTGACAATATGAACTATACAGGTGAGTGCTGTGCCCTTTTTTTTATCTATCAACTCTTTGCATCTGACGGACACTTCGGTATTCACACCATCATCACCGCACATCGACATAATATATTTTGCAGTATTCACACGGGCTTTTCTCAGCAGATCTTTATCAGTGGCATCACCGATAAGTACCAGAGCGCCTTTCTCCCGGCACTGGGGGATCAGGTCATTGCCCTCGTCCAGTTCAATGACCACCACCCGAAAGCCAGCTTCGATAAATCCAAGGGTTAACAGCAGTCCTTTTCTTCCCAGCCCGCATATGATGATGTGTTTTTTGATAAATCTGATTTTAAACATCCTAAGATGTTCCCGGAACAGGAGGGCCAGGGCTTTTAAAGCGGCAAAAGCGGCAATGGCCGGTGACAACAAGCGGGCGATCTGCAGCTCCCAGTTGACTGTACCTGATACCGATCCTGACTCCAGGGTAAACAGCTGCAGATCCAGATAAAGAATATCCCAGAAAGAGCGCTGTTCACCGAGAATCAGAAAATACTTCCGGAATCCAATATATCCCAATAAAATGCTGCCCAAGGCAATGGCCCCGATAAAAAACCAG
>DAOVIP010000039.1 GCA_030671465.1 Candidatus Aminicenantota bacterium
GCTTGGGTAACCATGAAGAACTGCGTTATCTTTATCGGAATATGAGTGGTTTTGTCAAGTTTTACTATTTTAATTATTCGGAAGACAGTGTGTTTCAAACCGACTCCGAATACGATTACTATATAAAGGCGGAACATTTACAGAACATTAATTTTTTAAATACCAAAGTCATTTTCAAGGTCAATTACCCCAGTGACCCCAATTTTCTCAGGCAATTTAACAATAACTTTGACACGATTCTCAGTACCAATTTCAATTCATCATTTGCCCTGACCTCCTCTTTTTCGATTTTTAATTTGTCAATTTCCGCCTCTCGGTATGAAACATATATTCTGCAGGAGGAGGTCAATGATTCGGGCGAGGTGGAGCTGGTGGGTTCTTCCAAGTATAACTTAACGCTTCCATCCATTTCCCTGAATATCAAGCAAAAGAAAATCGGAAAGCTTCCCGGTTATTTTTCTCTGAACTCAACCTATGAAAGTACAGAAAGAGGTGGTCTGGTACTGGAAGGAGAGCCGGAATTTGATTCCGATCAACGTTCGAACCGGTTCATTGTTATTCCTCAATACACCTTGAGTTTGGTTAAACTTCCCTGGTTAAACGCAAGTGTAACCCTGGAATCCCACAACAGTTTTTACGGAAGGAGTAAAGATCCTGAAACCGATGAAGTGGTTGATGTGCCCCTGCGTATCGGGTATCAGGAAGCCAAAGTTGTGCTGAAGGGTCCCATTTTTTATAAGATTTACGATTCAAAAAAGAAGAAAACCAAGCATCTGATTGAACCCCAGGTGACCTTTCGCTATACCACTTCTATTCCGGAGGAAGACCAGGAAAGAATATTGATGGTTGATCTAAAGGACTACCCATCTTACTCTTATGTTGGATTCAGTTTAACCAGCCGGTTGATTACCAAGGACAAAGCCGGGAATGAATCTCCAAGAGAAATTTTGAGCTTTGGTCTGACCCAGGAATACTATCTGGACCCGGAAGAAGCCCACCGTTCCCAGACAATCAACGATACCTATCCGGAATTTTCCGATTTGAAGGCAAACTTGAGGTTCAAACCCTTTAAGAATTTCTCCCTGAATGTCAACGTGTCCTATAATTTTTTTATCGAAGATTTTACCCGGATCAATGCCAAAATCGCTTATGATAATCAAAATAGTGTGGTCAATGGATATTTTTCTTATTCCAAGACCCGAAATGCCTATACAGCGGCTGATTATTTTTTCAACCGAGAGGTCATTCGCGCCCTTGTTAATGTGAATTTGAAGGGGTTTCCCTTGAAGCTTTCATCGGATATCAACTATGATATCACGGAAAAGGAATTCCGTTCAGCCTCAATCAAGGCAATTCTGGATTATCAGTGTGTGATCATTAATGCAGAATTCAAGATTTTTTCATATCTGGGTCGGGAAGAGACCCAGTTTAATATCGGGGTGAGTTTCGGAAACCTGGGAATGGTCTCCAATTTTTTTGGTGAGGGTGAGTAACCATGCCCCGTATTCTGGTTACTGGCTGTTCCGGATTTTTGGCCCGTTATTTAATCGATCTGCTGAAAGACAAAAAAGGATATGAGATCCATGGCCTCACCGAGGTAGAAGATTTCAAATCAAGTCAGTGCCTGGTATATCATTTAGACTTAAGGAACCCGGATAAAACGGGCCGGGTCATTAAGTCGGTCAAGCCAGAGATTGTCTATCATCTGGCAGCGGTTTCCAATGTAGGATACAGCTGGAAAAACCAGCGATTGACCTATGAAGTAAATTTTATCGGCAGTTCAAATATGATTGAGAATCTGTGGCGACATTGTCCTGAATCCAGGATTATTCTCATGAGTTCAGCGGAACTCTACGGTGGAGGCAGTAAAAAACCGATAAAAGAAAACCTGCCAACTGTTATCCGGAATCCATATGCGCTTTCCAAGCTGGCCATGGAAATGGTCGGAGACATGTATTTCAACTCATTGGGTATGGATATCATCAAGGTGAGATCCTTTAATTTTACCGGTCCCGGTCAGGACAAAAATTTTGTCTGTTCTGATTTTGCCTGTCAAATTGCGGAAATTGAAAGAGGCAGAAGAGATCCGGTTATCCGAGTGGGTAATCTGGCTACTGTGAGAGATTTTTCGGATGTGAGGGATATTGCCGGTTATCTCATTGCCATTGGGGAACAGGGCGAGAGGGGGAGTTTATATCATTTTTGCTCGGGGACCGGTTATTCCATAGACTCCATACTGGAATCCTTGCTCTCATTTTCAAAAGTAAAAATTGAGGTGGTGGTTGACCGGTCAAAGTTCAGGCCGGTCGATACTCCGTTTCTGGTCGGAGATTGTAGTTTGATCAGAAAAAAGTTTAATTGTAATCCTCGATTCGATTTACATCAAACCTTGCTGGATGTTTTAAATTACTGGAGAAACCAAATCAGATGAACGTTCATATGATAACCGACAGGTTTTCGATGGGCGGTGGTTTGGAACATATATTTCAGGTGGTGAAGGGCATCAGGGAGATTGATTTCAGGATCTTCGCCTATCCGGCCAGTTCCACCCATCCGGCGGAATCCGAACGGGTAATGTCCAAGTTCAAGGCATTGAACAATGTGGTATTGGATGATGGAGGATATGTACCGGGATCTGTTTTACAAAACAAGCCGGACCTCATTCATTTTCATCACCTGCTCCCCCTGTTTCATTTTTATAAAAATCCGTTCAGGCAACATAAAGTCCCGGTAATATTTACTGCCCATGGTTTGCATATTCACAAGTATGAATTCTCCAACCAACAGTGGTTCCAAAAAACATCCAGCCGGATAAAGTATTTTTTGCGTTTCAAACTGGAAAAATATTTACTAAACCAGGTTGACCGGATCATAGCGGTTTCAAGAGAGGATGAGCTATTTATGCAGTTGGAATACCAGCTGAATAATGTGACTTATCTCACCAATGGGATCGCTATTGACGGCCTGGGTATATCTGATAGTGTTTCTAGAACTGAGTTGAGAAAGTCATTGAATTTACCGGTAGATTGCTTTTTGTTCATGACCGTGGCCCGGTTCAATTTTCAGAAGGCCTATGATTTTCTAATCAATACGCTTGGCCCCATTGGAGAATTTTTAAAGGAAAACAAAGTGCGATTTATTCTGGTCGGGGGCGGGGCCGAATTCGATCGTATTCAGAAAATGGTGGTTGATCTTGAATTATCTTCATTCGTTTCTTTCCTGGGTGAGAGAACCGATAGCCTTAAGTTGATCAAAGCCGGAGATGTTTTTCTGTTGCCATCCCGGTGGGAGGGGCTTCCGATTGTGCTTTTGGAGTGCGGATCGTTACAAGTGCCGGTGATTGCTTCCGACACCTATGGCAACCGGGAAATCATCAGGCAGGACAATGGAATTCTATTCAAGAATTTGGATGGTCCGGAATTGATTAAGGTGATAAAAAAAGCGGTAAATGGAGAGTACGACTGGGATCCTCTGATTAAAAACCTGAAACGGGAAGTACGGCAGAACTACAGCATTGAGAAAATGCTCGCCGGATTGAGAGACATTTACAATTCTTTCTGAATCAAATCCATTTCATCTCCTTCCTTGACCGGATTGACGATTTTTTCTTTAATATAATCCCAGGTTTTTCAACTGAATGGTGCCTTGGGTATCCGGGTAGGCGATGGCATTGTTGATGGAAATGAAAATAGCATAAATTTTGGACATATCCGGTTTGACCAATGGGCCGTGAATCAGATGGAATTTATGAAAGGGTATGGAATGGTGGTTCCAATCCGGTTCAACCAGAAAGGAATGCCTGAACCAGCTTTCTCCCTGCTGGGTTATGGTCCTGAACTCAATCCAAAGGCGGGATGTATTTTTTCCCCGACTCTGGAAGGCAAAACCCGAATAGTTGCTCAGGTCAAACCGGTTTCTGGCAGTCAGAGCAGCCCAGAAATCTTTTTGATCGGGTTCTTTTTTCAATTCATAATCGAAGCGGGTTTGCCAATCCTGTGGAGACAATTGCCGGGTGGAAACCGATCCACTGGACATGGGATTGGTCTCAATTGAAAAAAAATCCCCACGATTTACCAGCAACTTGCTGATGAGATGTCTCTGGCGGGGCCGATCCGGATACTCCTTGCCGATATAAAAGGGATTGGTAAGTATCCAGGGGATTTTCCTGAAGCTGTTGTCGCTGACAAAAATCTCTGCCCGGTAAATCCCCGGCCCTGATATTTTATAGGACAGGTCTTTTTTGAGATTTCGGGTTGTTTTCTGGAAGGGGTTACCGTCTTTTTTTATGACAATATCGGTTTCAAAGTCAAAAGGCAACCTCAGGTGGATGGTCCCTTCGGTTGTCCCGGTGGATTCACCCATTTCAAGTATATCTCCTGTTGCATTGGCAAAATAAATTTTAAAACCATTGGCCGGGGCAATGGCTTCCACCACATTGAAAAAATGGCCTTGTTTAATGGCTGAGGTGATGATGGAAGCAGATTGGTGGGGATCCTGGCTGAGATTACGACCGATTTTAACATAGGTGTTGAATATTTCAAACATGGCCTGGTAAGAGGGGAAATGCAATTTGATGTTCCGAGAAACAGGCAGAACCGCATGGGCATCACAGGCATAAATAGCCAAATATTTCCCGCTTTGGCTCAGTGAATCCCAGAAATCAATGTGCCTCTGCGGGTAAAACAGGGTCTTCAGCATGGCATAGCGTTTATTGAATAAATATTGCAGCGGGAATATTAACAATTTGAACCATCCCCTCTTCCGGGCGAAACTGTAGGAATTGAATACCTCAATGCCGCTGAACTCATGAATATCCCAATCAGTCCAGGGAATCTTGTCGTCGAAGGGATGGGATATAAAGCTGACTCCCTGATCCCGGTTGATATCATCAATGGCCTCCTGAGGTTCGGGGGGGAAGTGATAGTTGGGGACTTTGAAGCCAAAAACCGCCAGATGGCCCGCATTTAATGAGAGTTCTGATCCTCCGATGAGCAACACATCGTTCATCCATGATGTGGATTTCGAACACATTGGATTGGGATTGCCATGGTCGGTTAGAATGATAAAATCCTGTTTCGCTTGTTTTGCTGCCCGGGTTATTTCATCCATGGAACCTCTGCCATCTGAAAAATTGGAATGGACATGATAAACACCCTTAACATATCCGGAAGACATGGGAAGGGTATTAATTTCCTGGTGATAAAAAAGTGGAGGTAAAACAATTATTAATAAGAATATCACAACCAGGTAAAGCCCGTAGCGGAGAAATTTCTTGCCCTTTTCTTTTGGATGGTCCATTTTATCAGCTTATATAAAAATAAATCGGATAACTGATTAGTATATCATCAGCCCGAAACAGAGTCAAAATTATGGCGGACTTTAATTGTAAAATGAACCTGGATACAGGTCCTTGGATCTTGTGGATATGGGACGCTGGAACGAGTACCGGCTTGATTTTTTCAGCAAAATAGGATATAAATCTATTTGAAATTATGCCGGTTGGGACTATGTGTCATTTCTGAAATTACTACAAAATCAGATTATTATGGATGATTATTATAAAAATTTAACCGACCGCGTCAACCAATCTCTCCTTCAGGGAATAAATCCCAGCAGAAATTACCTGGAGGGAGCGGTTTACTATTCACTTTCTGTGAAGGGAAAGCGACTTCGTCCCCTGTTATTTCTCAGCTTGATCGAGGGATTTGGTCAATCACCCACCCAATACATTGATATTGCCTGTGGAATTGAATATATTCATACCTATTCGCTGATTCATGATGACCTGCCAACCATGGACAATGATGATTTTCGTCGTGGCATGCCCACAGTACATAAACAGTTTAATGAACCGATTGCACTGCTGGCCGGAGACACACTCCTGACCCTGGCCATTGAAAGGATTTCCAAGGCCAATATTTCGGAGCAAAAGACTGTCAGAATTATAAGGATATTGACTTCCTGTATCGGCCTCAGAGGCATGGCAGGCGGACAGGCAATGGATCTGGAGTTCAAAGGGGAGAAGGAAAAAATTTTCAAGATTCAACGGATGAAAACAGCTGATTTGATCAGGGGAACACTATTGTCCGCTGCAGAGATTTTGGATATGCCCGATGATCAAAAAAAAGCCCTGGATATGGCCGGAGTATTCATCGGAATTGCATTTCAGATGGCCGATGATTTACTGGATGTTATCGGTGATGAGCATAAAGTGGGGAAAAGACTGCATAAAGATGAACTCAATAAGAGTCCGAATTCCGTGGTTTTTTACGGCAGGGAATTTATCGAGGAAAAAATTGATATTTTATATCAAAAAACTCTGGAAAAATTAAAAGAAATCGAAATTGAATTTCCACCCTTTTTAAATTTAATAAAAAAAATGGCCTACCGGAGCCGATAATGGGGATACTGGACAAGGTTAATTTTCCATCTGATCTCAAGAAATTATCATTTCAGGAATTGGATCGATTATCCGCAGAAATCCGGGATATCATTATCGATGTGGTATCCCGAAGCGGTGGCCATCTGTCATCCAATCTGGGTGTGGTTGATTTGACTTTATCGCTCCATCTGACTTTCAATACTCCCCGGGACAAAATAATCTGGGATGTTGGACATCAGAGCTACACCCATAAAATCATAACCGGAAGAAAGGAAAGTATCTTTACCATCAGACAAAAGGGCGGTCTGGCCGGATATCCGGATATTCATGAGAGCGAATATGATTGCCTGAATACTGGACATGCGTCAACCTCACTGGCTTTTGCATCGGGTATGGCAGTGGCCAGGGATATGAATGAAAAAGATTTCCATATTATTGCCGTATTGGGTGACGGGGCTTTAACCGGTGGTATGGCCCTGGAGGCCCTGAATCACATCGGTCAGGTTAAACAGAGATTGATTATTGTATTGAATGACAACAAAATGTCCATCTCTCCAAATGTGGGCGGGATATCCAAGCATTTGAATTACCTGGTTGCCGGTAGGCCCTATATCCGTTTAAAGGAAATACTGCAATCCGTTATGAGTTCCATTCCCGGAATTGGCAAGTCCATGGTTGAAGTGGCCCGGAAGATTGAAGTGTTGATGCGAACCATGATGGTACCCGGATCATTATTCGATGAACTGGGTGTGAAATATATCGGGCCCATTAACGGTCACAACATCAAGGAGATGATTAAAGAATTTGAAGAGGCCAAAAAGTATGATTTTCCGGTCCTGTTGCATGTGGTGACCAAGAAGGGAAAGGGATATCAGCCGGCTGCCGATAATCCGGTATCTTTTCACTCATCGGCTCCTTTTGATATTCAGAACGGAAAATTCATTAAGCTGGGAAATAAACCTTCATACTCAAAAATTTTCGGCCAGACGGTTCTGGAGTTGGTCAGGAAGGATAACAAAATTATAGCCCTTACCGCGGCTATGCCAGAAGGTACGGGTCTGGATATTGTTCAGAAGGAGTTCCCCGATAACTTTTTCGATGTGAGTATTGCCGAACAATACATGTTTGATTTTGCCGGCGGGCTTTCGCTGGGAGGAATGAAACCGGTAATTGGAATTTATTCCACTTTCATGCAGCGGGCCATTGATCAGATTATTCATGATTTCACCTTGATGGATATCCCGGTAGTGGTGGGGATCGATCGGGCTGGTCTGGTCGGCGGCGACGGAAGCACCCATCAGGGCATTTATGATATTGCCCTGCTCAGATCACTGCCCAATGTGGTGATGATGGCTCCAAAGGATGAAAATGAACTTCAACATATGATTTATACCGGAATCCGGTTGAACCGGATAGTTTTCATCCGATATCCCAAAGAACCGGGGGTGGGAGTGGGCCTGGATAAACGGTATAAAGAGATCCCTTTTGCCAAAGCTGAAATCATGAGGGATGGCCGGGATGCGGTGGTTTTTGCGGTGGGTCCGCTGGTATACCAGGTTATGGAGGCTGCGGAGAAGCTGGCCAAGAGGGATCGGATAAATATCACTGTGGTCAATATCCGATATGTTAAGCCTTTTGACAAGGAATTGATTCTCAAGCTGGTTAGGAAAACCCGCAAGATTATAACCGTTGAGGACGGAATCAAGAACGGTGGATTTGGTTCAATGGTCCAGGAATTGCTAATTTCAGAGAGTATAAAAAAATACAACATTTTATCCCTGGGTGTTTCAGAAGAGATTATTGAAGTGGCTTCCCGCCAAGAGCTACTGGAGAAATATCACATGGATTCGGGGGGTCTGGTCAGAGAAATCAGAAAATTTTTGAAAAAAAATATTTTGAACCGAATTTTAAATCCCAATATAGACAGAAGGTAAAGACATTTTTATTGGTTGGAACGGGTTTCCCCGGATGACCAATCCGGTATCAATTGTCCGGTTAGCTGAATCAATTCAATTTCCTTCAATTTGGCTTCATATTTGGCAGTGGATACATTACTGCGGGAACGAATAAGGTTGATCTGGGCTTCCCGGAACTGGGTAGTCGTTACCTGTCCCAGATTATACAATTCTTGGGTTCGCTTGAAATTCAATTCTGCTGCCTCAACATATTGCTTTTGCAGGTCCAGCTCAAGCAAATTGTTCTTGTAGGCTTCATAGACATTGATAACATTTTTTTCGAGAGTCAAGCGCTGGTCATGAACGGTTAATTCCTGGTTTTTCAATTCAATTTTGGCAATTTTTCTCTGTACGATGTTTTTAAAACCATCAAAGAGATTTAGCTGGAGATTCAGGCCAATGCGGGTATTTTCTTGGGGATCGTTAAGTGAAATTCCCCAGCCTCCTATACTCTGGTTGAGTCCATATGAAGCGGAAAAAACCAGGCGCGGATAGAATACAGAGCTTGAAATTTTCACATCCAGTTGCAATTGCCTGAGATATTCCAAGGTTGATAAAAAAGATGCATTACTGGATAGTGCGCGGGCTTTCAGGTTTTCCAGTTGCAGATCTGTCTGGAAACTGACTGCGGTTTCCACCAGAAAGGGATGATTTACCTCACGATTCAACAGTACGTTCAGATTACGACAGGCTTCCTCCCAGAGAAAACGGGTCCGGTTGAGAATTACTTGATCTGCGGCAAAATCCACCTGGGCAGATAAAACCTCAATGGTCGTGGCCCTTCCGTATAATGAGCGTTTCCGGGCCCGTACCAGGCGCTCTTGGGAAATCTGCAGCATCTCCTCAGAAATAATCATCTGTTCATATGCGGATGCAGCTGAATAATAGGCTGCACTCACCTCCAATAATATCTGTTCGACTTGGTTGCGGGCCTCCAGATGTCCCAGCCGTTTCCCGGACTGTAATTTTTTCCAGTTGAAAATATTTCCCAGCCCGTCAAACAGGGTGTAACTAGCCTGAATCTGGGTGCTGGTTGTGGTGCTGGTTTCTCTCTCCTCAAATCCGATGCCCCCTTCCTGATAGCTGGCATCTCCGCTTAGTTCCAGCTTAGGAAGCAACCCGGCATTGCCGATATGGGCATTGCGACTGGCAATCAGGATATTATTCCTGGCCATTCTAATCTTCAAATTTTCCTTCAGGGCAATGGAAAGTGCTCTGGAATAGTTCAAACGATCGACTTCGGCCGGTAGCCAGAGAACCGTTAAACTCAGTAATAAAATCAGGATCATTGGTTTGTTCATTGGTCTTCCCCGCAAATAATGTCGGATTGTTCCCTGGTGAAAATTTCTTCACGAATGGCCGGTTCAACATCCTCCCTGGTCAGGCTCTTCTTGGAAATTTTTGCTGAAAAATAAAAACGGGTGTTGTTTAATAAGGTGAGCATGGAGGGAAGCATTAACAGGGTTAACAGCGTAGCGTACAACAGTCCATAAGCTACAGAGATGGCCA
>DAOVIP010000450.1 GCA_030671465.1 Candidatus Aminicenantota bacterium
TCAGTTGATTTCAATAGGATATTATATAAGTTTCTCAGGTTTTGTCAAGAATTTTGCCTTTTTTTCCTTAAAAAAATAGAGCTTTAAAATATGCCTAATTATCAGATCCGGAGATAAACTTTTTTTGTTTCTGATAGTATGTCTATATAGGAGGAAAAATGATGAAGAAAATATCTTTCGGATTTAGGATATTTATCCTGTCTGGGGTTATTTTCGGTGGACAGGTCGTACCCCTTCCTGAGATTCAGAAGCCGGAAAATATCATTGTGGATCAGAATCAAATATTGATCACGGAGTTTCCCCATGTATATATATATTCTCTGAAAGATTTGAAATTGATAAAAAAGTTTGGCAAGGCCGGGGAAGGTCCCCGGGAATTTTTCAATTATGTCCGGATTCAGTATGATCCCCAGAATCCCCAGTATATCTGTGTGGGCAGCCATATGAAAATGTCTTATTTCACTCGGACCGGTGAATTTGTCAAAGAGACCCGTTCCAAGACCAGCAGTGCGGCCAATGTGTACAAGCCGGTGGGAAAGAATTATGCCGCCTACGGGATTCTACAGATTGACAAAACCGTGTACGGTACCATCAATCTCCATGACCAGAATCTGAAGAAGATCAAAGAGTTGGTCAGGTGGGAAAGTGTTTTTCAGCAGGGGAGAAGTTTGAATCCCACCGATACCGATCTGACCGGAGGCCAGTTCCGGATATTTGACGATAAAATATTTTTTATGCATCGCGAAGATGGAAGGATTGAAATTTTCAATCAAAACGGAGATAAATTGCAAACGGTAAATTACGAATATGATAGGGTTCCGGTTACCCAGAAAGACCGGAATGCCATTGATGAACACTTTAAAACCGATCCCCGTTTCCGACGGTTTTATGATATATTCAAAACACTGGTAAAATATCCCGGCCACTGGCCCAGCACCATCGATCACATCGGGGCCGACAATAAGTTGTATGTGCTGACCAACAAAAAGGAGGGGGGCCGATCTGAATTTGTTATTTTTGATCTGGAGGGGAAGCTGGTAAAGAAGGTCATGGTACCGGTAAAATTTGCCAATCCCCGGGAGACCTATCCCTTTACCATCAACTATGGAAAGCTGTTTCAGCTGGCCGACAACGAAGACACCGAAGAGTGGGAACTTCACATTCATATTATCTAAATTTATCCGGACGCTGTTTTGATATTCATGCCTGGTTAACTGGTTGTCTTGTTAGTTGAATCAAGTCAACGTTTTTGCATCGACCTCTGTTCCTTATATATCTTTAAGGTCTCAAATCGAAATATTGACTTTCAAATTCTATAAGAATAATATTTATTTTATTTGTTGAGGAGGAAAAATGAGAGCCAGGATATTTACTTTATTCATTTTTATTGGAATTTTTGTTGGGTTATTGATTTTTACGGGATGTAAAAATACAGATGACCCGGCGCAGTATACATTAACGGTTACCTTGGGTGAAGGTGTGACCGGGACTCCGGCAGCAGGAACTTCTACCTATACTGAAAATGATGTGGTTACTTACAACTATTCGGCTCAATCCGGTTATGGAAACTTGACGGTTACCCTTGATGGTGTAAGCATCCCTGCCAGCGGTACCATTACCATTACCGGCAATCATACCCTGAATGCTACTTCTGATATTGATATCAGGGGAACATGGACAGGCAGATTTTTTGCTGGTTTTGATAGTTATATTGAAGTTACATTCAGTGGTGGTATTTTTTCAGGAACCGTTCAGGGAAATATAGATGTTGTGGCTGGAAATGGAAGCGGCAACTTTACCATTACCGATGATCAGATTGATTTCACTCTGCAATTTCCAGGAGGTACCCTAACTTTTAGTGGTACCATTGATAGTGTTAATCATATGAACGGGCCCTGGCAGATCCCTACAACAAGCGGATTATCAGCTTCATTACCCAAAAAACTCCCTTCAAACGGAAACTGGGAGTTGGAAAGATAA
>DAOVIP010000224.1 GCA_030671465.1 Candidatus Aminicenantota bacterium
GTTATTGTGGCCCGGGATATTATTCTCCACGAGAGAATCAAATCACAACTTCATTTAAGACATATCTCTACGGCTGGTTCTGTAAATCTCATCAGAAATGCCAAGAATAAAAAAATCAAGGTGACTGCCGATGCCACCCCCCATCATATACTGCTGAATGAAGAGTCCATCACCAGTTTTGATACGGTCTATAAAGTAAAGCCACCACTGCGAACCGAGAAAGACCGGGATGCCTTGATCAAAGGTCTCCAGGATGGCACCATTGATTGCATCGCCTCTGATCATGCCCCCCACAGCCGGGATGAAAAAGACCGTGAATTTGAGATGGCGCCTTTTGGAGTGGTGGGAATGGAGAGTTCTTTTTCGGTGATATATGATAAACTGGTCAAATCAAAAATAATCGATATGCATCGGTTGATTGAACTATTTTCCACCAATCCCGCCAAAATACTTCACTTAAAGGACAAGGGGCAGTTGAAAATTGGCAAGCCCGCTGACATAACCCTACTCAACCTCAAACTGTCTTTTACCATAAATCCGGATGCCTTTCATTCCAAGGCCAATAACTGTCCCTTCAGGGGCTGGAAGGGTCAGGGTGTGATCGAATATACCATTGTCAATGGAAAAGTGGTCTATCACCGGAAAAAGTAAAATTAGAGAGTCTCTGAAAAATTTTTCTGCAGGTTAAAAGGATCTTTGATCTGCTGATCTTTCTTATACTTTAATTTCTTTTGACCTCTGTCATTCAGGTATTGGAGTAAATTTAAATTGATCTTTTCCGAAACCTGAATCCCTGCCTGGGAAAGCATCTGCCTCAGCAATGATTCGGCTTTTCCGGCAAAGGCTATGGCATCTCCCAGTATTCGTCCGGATTCGGATGAATTGTGAAAACCGGTGGAATTTTCCGCGCTGATAAAAACGAGTCTCAGAAATGCATTTTTGTATAAATATTTGGATTTTTCATACAGGGTTTGGGGCGGTTTCCATCCCTTTTTTTGTTCATTGTGGAGCATTTCGAACAGAATGGCGTCGGTTGCCGTGGCATATCCAGCCCTGATAATCAGTGAGGCGATTCGGTCCTGAATAGTAAGTACCTGTTTTTCCAACCAATCGGCTGATTCGGTATGGCACTGTATACAGGCTTTCAAATTGGCTTTTAGCGGACTGGTGACATCATGATCGGATATTTTATAGGATCCGACCCGGGTATATGGCATATGACAATCAGCACAGCCAACACCGGCGTTCCAGTGTACACTGCTTTTGCTGAAGAGTTCAAATTCAGGATGACGGATATAGGGCATCCTGAAACCGGTTGTCTTTTGAGTCCATTCTTCCCTCTGGAAGTCACTCAATAGGTCTTTAACGATATTTTCAATTGAAATGTTTCCCCAGGAGCTTCCCTCCCAGGGAGGGCGGATATCACCGGCAACTTTTCCTGTTTTATCGCGGGGAACGTAATAAGTCATGTGACACTGCCCACAGGAAATACTCCGCAACTCCTGGCGGCTGAGCTGGTTTTTCCCAATCATCTTCAGTCCTTTTTCAATATGAAATTTATTGGTGACCAATGACATATCCTCGGGTTGGTGGCAGTCAATACAGGCCGGACCCAGTTTGCGATTTTCCTGGGGAATCATGTCGATCGCATCTTGGAATTTAGCGGTTAAATATTTCATGCCATACTTTTCTGTGAATGATTTATGGTAAGGAGTCTTGCAGGCTAGGCACACACCACCCGGAGAAGTTCTTGAAGGATCAATTTCAATCTGGTCGATTATTGCATAATGATGCCCGCGGGGCTCATTATATTCGATTCCAAAGCCCCATCCGTTGTACAACAGTGCCGAGAATGGGTATTCGCTCAATCGATCGTAAATCACCTTATCGGTATCCCAGCCTTTTCGGTATTGGCTTTTTCCAGTCGGCTTGGGTTGTTCGGTTTGAAGCCATGATTCGTAGTTGAATGGGTAGACTTTTCCCCATTTCTCAGGGGTAAATTCATTGGCTGAAATGGTACCCACACGGACCGGTTCTGGCTTCTCCGGTGCGCAATTTATCAAGAGACAGGTTAAAAAAGATACCACAACCAAAACGATTAAAATTTTGACTTTCATTTAAACCCTCCTCATAAATGACTCATTCCGGATGTAGGGAAAGTATGGCTGATTCTGCGATGACATGACCAGCAGTTTCGTTCTTTTTCTATTGACAATCTGGAAACCATTTCGGTGTGGCAGCGGATACAGTTGGATTGTATGGTGGTTGCTCCGTGTGGGGAAATGGTAATATGATCAGAATAGAGACGTCCGTAGAATGAGATAACATCTTTGGTGCCATCCAGTGCTTTCCATATCAAATGATTGAAAATATTATCATTGGGTAAATGACAATCCACGCATTTGATATTTCTATGAAGACCTGATTTAAACCAGTCCTCATGTTCATTTTCCATCACATGACAGCTGGCGCAAAAATTCGGACTTGAAGTCTCTTTCAGTATCTTTGGACTTATCGATAATAATATGATGAAAATAAAACCCAGCAAAAAAAAGATTTTTTTCTTCCAGAGTTTTTTCAAATTCATGCTTAAATGCAACCAAATTTGTTATACTAAATTATAGTATAATTATTGAAATAATTCATTAATGGCAGTAATTAATAATATCTTGACAGGTAATTTTAATAATATGAGATTTTAATAAACCGGGTTTCTTTTTTGCTTTTAACTTTGAAAGCATCTGAGATTGGTGAGCCGACCACCCAGATGGGTTTTCCGGTGGCATCCAATAAAAGCGGGTAATAGTTTCTCAGATCTGCCGGTATTCCGGAAGAACGGATCATTTCATAGACACTTTGATTTATCCCGGAATTGATTTTAATGTATTTATCGCTTATCCTGGAACTTCTGGCCTGTAAAGGGAATTGGATAGATGATTGGGGGGTGACTATTTCAAAGTTGTTTTTGGGAGTCCTGAAGGTTTTAATTATTTTAACTTCGATTTTTTTTTCAATTTCCCTCAGTGGAATGAAACCGGGTGAAGCCATGTTGTAGCTATAGGGCGGAATGATAAATTTTTCAGGATAAAGATAACCCTTGCGGCATTTCAGGGCCAGCCCGGGAATGAAACTTGATTTTCGAGAAGAACTGTTTTTCAACATATTTTCAATGTGACTGAAGTTGATGTTCAGCAAATCACCCTTTATCCGTTTGATATATTCCCTTAAAACAAAACGCTGCAGGGCTAGGGGATACTTTTTTAAAAGGTCCAGTGAAAGCACCTGATTCAAAATCAGGTTTTTTTTCAAGAAATCCTGGCTCTGGTGAGTGAGGTAATCATACTCATCTTGAATAATTATGGCCGTATTGAATATGTGCTCTTCAATTTTGGGTTCTATTTTTTTCATTGCCGGAAGCAGGATATTTCTGATCCGGTTACGCAGGAGGGTATTGTCCCTGTTGGTGTAATCCCGGTAGAAGTGAATATGATTCCGATCTAAAAAAGCCTGAATTTCCAGACTGGAAAAAACCAGCAAAGGCCGGATGATATTGGAACCCTTCTGAATGAATATGGCGCTGAGTCCCCTGGAGCCACTGCCTCTCATGAGTTTGATTAAAAAAGTTTCGGCCAGATCGGACCGGGTGTGGCCGGTGGCAATTTTTGCTGGTTGGTTGTTCCGGCTCACTTTGGTTAGGAACCGGTATCTCAGCAGGGAGGCGGCATGTTCAAGATTCAAACTGTTTTTTTCTTGAAATGCGATGACATTTTCACTTTTCACAATCAGTTGAATATTCATCGAACAGCAGATTTTTTCGACAAATTGCTGTTCCTCCAAGTGGTCTTTTCTGATCCGATGGTTAAAATAGGCGGCAATTAATTGAATGGGAATATCCTGTTTCAGCCTTTTTAGCAGGTGGAGAAGGGTCAGGGAGTCCTTTCCCCCGGAAAAAGCAGCGATGATGGTATCACCCGACTGGCAGAGGTTCCGATCACTGATATGCTTGAAAAATGGTGGGTAAATATATTTCATAACAATGTGAATATCAATAATTTCCGAACTTGAAATCGTACTCCCACTGAATAATCCTTTTTTGCTTCGAATGAGAAATATCAAGTAGCGGCGGAGGGA
>DAOVIP010000206.1 GCA_030671465.1 Candidatus Aminicenantota bacterium
CTCCCCTGGTTTATTAAGAATACCATTGTCAGCGAAAACCCGGTATACCCCTATTTAAATACAGTTTTTAAAAGTGATTTCTGGAGCCCCGAACAAGCCCAAAATTTTTCATCTATATTGAAAAGGGGAGTGGATCATCAGATCCTGGATTATCTGAAATATCCGATCGAATTGTTTACCCGACCCTATCAATATGGCTGGACAGCGGTCTGGGGAATTCTTTTTTTGATTTCCCT
Source organism: Candidatus Aminicenantota bacterium (assembly GCA_030671465.1). Taxonomy (GTDB): domain Bacteria; phylum Acidobacteriota; class Aminicenantia; order UBA2199; family UBA2199; genus CAZOWT01. The sequence continues at coordinate 237 of DAOVIP010000206.1, forward strand.
GCCATTTTTGTTTTTCACTACCCGGAACACACAAATCCGGGTATTGATCTTTTCTTCTTTGTTTGCTTTTTTGCTGTTGATGCAGTTTGCTAAAGTTCCACGATATTTTTTAGGTTCACTGCTGCTGCTTTCTATCCCCACTGCCCTCGGAATTGAAAAGGCAGTGATTCATATAAGACTGGTCAAAAAAATATTCATCCCCTTTCTGATCCCGCTACTCATGCTTCATCTGATACTACAGCTTGATCTTCAGGAAAAATTTTTTAAGGGTTTTCAGTACCTGGGACTGAAAATCGGGAAAAAATCCAACAACCCCGACCTTGATTATTTGAATTTGATTCCCTATTACCGGGTTGCCAAGTTTATCAATCATTCATTATCACCAGATCACCGGATTATGATTCTGGGTGAGGACCGCACTTTTTACATTAAAAGACCTTTTCTGGCCTGCTCTTTTGCCGACAAACACCCCTTGATCGGAATGCTGAGAACTCAAATGGCTCCTGTCCAGATAATAACCCGGATGCATAAACAAAAAATTACCCATCTGATGTATAGTGAAAAGGGGCTGAAACGACTGGGGCGATTATCAAGAATGTATCACTTGTCTGACACCCAATGGAAAAAATTGGGTCATTTATTGAAACACTTAAAACCCATTTACCGGGACTACCGGTACACGGTATACCAAATCATCTGATCCCTATTCGGAGAAACCAATTTGACCCCTGATCGCTATTTTAAAACTGAATTTTCTCAGCTTCCCGGGTAAATGGTTGATCAACCATGAATCAAAGCCAGCAGCCATCCGGCTCAGGGGCGAAAAAAAGAACTGGGGATACAGAACAACCTCAGCCAGGGGAGTCGAGAAGTATCCCAAATAATCAAATGATAAATTACGGACACCGTTTCTCTGAAAAAGATCAATCAATTCATCTCTGGAGAAAAAAATTTGATTCTGGGAGTAAGATTTGTCCACCCATCCCCGGACTCTGCGCATAACCTGGATGAACGGATTGGCATTTTGAGGTTCGATGGCCAGAATGAAACCTTGGGGCCTGGCCAGCCGGCATAGGGATCTCATAACCAAATCCAGTTCAGTCATATGATGTAAGGCCCCGATGGAGAGAATTACATCGGCTGGCTCACCCGACAATTTCAGGGTTTTTATGTTTCCGGCGATAAATTCAATCCGGGGATTTCCCTGGTTGAAAATCCGGGCGGCCTCAATCATTTTTTCCGATTGATCAATTCCGATATATTTCCGGTAATACCCCTGCAGGTATTTGGCCGGGGCTCCTACACCGCAACCGATATCTAGAATCACTCCCAGGGAATTCATCTGGCCAAGAAGAGGTTGAACCGCATCCAACAATAATTGTTTCCGGGAAATCAATGATGACCGGATCATATCTTTCCGGGTATACTGCCAGGCAATTCGGTCAAATAAAGCCTGATCCTTCTGCTCTTCTTTGTTGATCATTTCATAAATTATATGATATAACCATTAAGTGAGCAAACCGATCAGCAAAAAAACAGTCTGGATTGTATCGCTTGGATTTTTCATTATTTTATCGGTTTACACCCTATTCCAATACCAGAAAATCAAAACAAGAATCCCGGCGGAAAAAACCGGCACCCGGGCGAACAAAGACCGGAAACCCATCCGGGTCCCCCAGTTTGTTGCCTTGGAAAAAGTATTTTACCGGAGTCGATTCTATTTTACTTTTGATTCGCCTCAAACCCTTGAGGAATACCGGGAAACCGAAAACCTGGATGGGGTGGTTGAGGGATGGGAGAATGATTTTGACCTGGCACGAAAACTAATGAACTGGTGTCGAGCTCAATGGGAACCCGGCAGACCCGATCCGTATCCACCCATCAATGCCATGGAAATCCTGCGGGAAATCCGGGCAAAACGGACCGGAGGATTCTGTGCCCAGTATAATTATATTTTTGTCCAGGGACTTCAGAGTTTTGGCATCCTGGCCCGGTATGCAACCATTCTGCACCACGAGATCACCGAGGTATGGATTCAACAGTATCAAAAATGGATCTGTTTCGACCCCTTATATGACGCCTACTATACAGATCAGCTGGGAACCCCCCTGACCGTACTTGAAATACATCAACAGGTGAAGAATCAAAGGCCTGTCCGAATCAGGGCCAATCAACCCGTGGCCGATGTGGATTCACACCTCCAGCAGTTCAGGCAATTTGCCATTTGGATCAAGAACAACCACATTTCATCACCCATCAATTTTTCAGATCTGGAGTATTTCAAGGTCTATTTTATCGAATCCCCTGACCTGAAGACCTCCATCCCCTCCAAGGCCTTGTCGACCGCTAATCCCGCTGATCTATATTTCAATCCGGATTATGAGAAACACCAGAAGGTGGCTTCAGCGCAAGCACCTGCTTGAGATAATAGTTATTAATCAGGGGGATGGGCTCGGAGAATTCAATCTGGTCTATAAATTTATTGAAAGCCAAAGGGCTCAATCCATGCTTTTTCAAAACCTCCCGGACCATCCCGGTCATTGAGGTGATTTCAGACAAAAAATAAACCGGCTCTCCCCGGTTCAGACCGGCATCCAATTCCTGCTTCAGGAGATCGAAAGTGCTTCCCTTGCCCAGTTTCCAGTCAAGAATAACCACATTTCTCAGAGCAAAATAGGGAATATATATTTTCCCATAGTTATAAGAATTACTTCCGCTGCCGGCAATGAACACACTGGAATTTTTAGCGGTGTTATCCCCTATGGCCCGGGCCAATAAATAATTTTTGTTAACAGTAATATCATTACGGGGCTTAATGTTGCCAAAGAAATTAACCAAAAACAGAAACAAACTGACCCCAATTAAAATGCCTTTCCCCAACTTCCGACGTCTCAATCCGGACAATGAAAAAACAAAGAGAATTAGAATCGGGACCACCATATTGAGTTTAAACTCAATATTCTGGCTTTCCCAAAAACAAAAAAACAAAAAATAGGGGATGATCCAGAAGATGATTTTAAGCATTATTTGGCGGTTCCCCGATTTATGTCTGAGGGCAAAGGCCATCAATATTATGCCTGCCAGTAATCCAATTGATATGATCACAAACACATCAGATACCGGAACCAGCATACTGGCCCCAAGGGCCTTTACTGAATTAAACACACCGTTTATGGAGAGACCTTCCCAGCGGTTGATCCGGTAGCCACTGAACATATTAATCCCAAAAAGAATATTCAACAAATGTTTAACCAGATTATGGTGGATGAATAGAGAATAGATCAAGTAAGGCACCGTAAAGAAGATTCCGTAAAAAACAAAAAACTGTATCCAGGAAACCAGTGTTCTACGTTCATAAATAAAATAAATCAATACCGAAAAACAGATTAATCCATTGGTTAAGTGAAATCCACTTGCCATGGACAGTAACAAGGCGGATAAAATTGTATTTTTAAGAGCAGGTGACTTGAAAAACAAAACATAGATTCCGGCGACGACGAAAAACAACCCGGCCATATGGACTTCGGCTTCAACCGCATAGCTCCAAAACCCATGGGATCCGGCAATCAAGCAAACTCCTAAAACCGAAAAAAATCGGTCAGGGATTATTTTTTTCATGATCCTGAATGACATCATCAGGGTCAATAGCCCAAAAACCAGTGAAAAAAGTTGAAGGTGAAAATATTCCAGAACCTGATAACCGGTTAACTGATTGAGGATCTTGTAGATGATAAAATTGAGCGGGAAATAAAATAAATGATGGGATTGAATCACCGGACTCAAATTATTTTCCAGCAGGGCATACCTCAAGAAATGACTAAAAACCGTTCCGTCAAAGTCATAGCTTACCGGTAAATAAATAAAGTACAAAAGTCCGATAATGAGCAGGGCCATCCAGAAAATGGCCTTATCCGATAATTTCATCATGGATTTCCAATTATCTATTGTAAGGATTTTCGTGAACAAATGCAATTTCATAACCGGATTTCGATCATGAATATTCCAAAAGACAGAAGTAAATGTTAGTATGGGAAAGGTCATGAAAACAATCCAAAAAAAAATCCAGGGCGGGCGGTTGTTGAATAATAAAAAAATGTCCAAATTATTAAAAATATTCCTTATTGCCCTAGCTGGCATCATTGTCTTTTTCACCCTAATTCCGGTTCCCCGCCCCCTGTTTCAGCTATCCTATAGTACGGTTGTGGTAGATGAGGAGGGGAATATTCTCAGGGCATTC
>DAOVIP010000310.1 GCA_030671465.1 Candidatus Aminicenantota bacterium
CAGCGGGAGAAAGAAGGCCTTTTGTCATCCTTTGATATCGAATCCAGTTATGAAAAGTTCAGACAGAACAAAAGAAAAAAGACCATTGTGATTAAGGGCAAACAGAACTGGCTGGATACAGGTATCAATGTGAATATCGGTCAGGAAGTTCTCTTCTCAGTCACCGGTTTTATAAATATTGATGAAAATACCCGGGTTTTCCAGAATGGTGAATTGAAGCTTACCTTGAATAAAACCAAGCCGCTTCCCCATCATCCAACCGGTGCGGTTATTTCAAAAATTGGAGAAAGGGGAAAACCATTCTATGTGGGGAATGATAAGGCCCCATTTCATATGACCCGAAAAAACAGACTGTATATCGGCATCAATGATTTTAATTTTGAAGATAATTCCGGATCTTTTAAGATTACAATATATTATTAATGTGTGGTTCTTTGTCTGTGTCCTGGGATTATTCGCAATATTACCAATATTCTTTCTGTCTGTAGAACATCAGAAATTAGAAAAAAGATTCGGGATTCAAAGGGGAGTAAAAATTGGTGCCTTCTTCGGCCGGATTTCGGGATGGTTATTTTTTTTATTCTGGATCGGCGTATGGATTTCTCCCCAGCCTCGATTTAAGATAACTTTATTGGGAAGTGAATCCGCTTTATCCATAATAAATTTATCAATTCCCGTTTTTCACTTTATTATTTCCATTCCCATGATTGCTCTGGCAGTATGGCTGGGAATCGCAGGAGTCAGACATCTGAGCCTGAAAGTCGCCGAAACTCATAGGCCTGAGAGAGTTATAAAATCCGGCTTATATTCGCTTATCAGGCATCCCCAGTACCTCGCAGGGCTGATTGCCCATCTGGGGATAACTTTTTTGCTATCGGCATTGTACTCGCTGGTTTTTTCCCCTTTTATGGTTATTTATGTATATATTATTTCACGAAAAGAGGAAAAAGAACTGGTTAATGAATTTGGAGTTGAATATCTGGCTTATATGGAGAAAGTCCCCAGGTTTGTTCCCCTTCTGTTTACCCGAAAGAAATTTTTCAAATAATTATGGTTTGAAATAAGAAAATATAGGAAATATTCATGACTGAAGTTTTACTTTGGTTGTATTTAGAAAATTCGGTTTTATTGATTAATCATGAAATTGATTCTGTTTATTGGAATGAATGGAAAATCGGTACTGGCGGTAGCTTATTCAACCAGAAAATTAATTTTTTATTGAAACTGCCTCTCTAATTTAATAAAATATATACTGATGTTTATTAATAGTTATACATAATATTTAATTAAATGAGTGCAAAAACTGATCATAAGTGTTTCCCTCAACCAGAAGATGAACAAGCAAAAATTTGGCGATACATAAGCTTTGCGTTAGCGGGCGTCTCTCGGTTTTATTTACCTTGAGGTTTTCAATGTCTGAAGGAAAAAAAGATAAGTCAGATTTACTTCAAAAATATAATTCACTTGCAAGTGAATTGGAAAATATCATTCGCGATTTTTCTAAAGCAGATCTTGATTTTAAACCTGACAACAAATGGTCCGTTCGTCAGATTGTACATCATATTGTAGATAGTGATGCGATCGTTAAAACATTAATCTTTGCAGCAATTGGAAATCCCGGCTGTACATATGATCAATCTTGGTATGAGATAGATAATAAATGGGTCAGTACTATGGCTTATGATCAACGTGAGGTTTCATCCGCTGTATCTTTATTTCGAGCAAATATTATCCATCTTGAAAAGTTACTTTTGCAAATACCTGAAGCGTTGGACTATTTTGTAATTTTTAAGTGGCCGAAAAATCCAGAGGGAATAAAACTCTCCGTGGAATATTTAGTGCTTAGTCGTATCCAGCATGCAAAACATCATATAAGTCGAATTCGCGAAATACACAAATTATTATTGAAAATGGAAAACAAGTAATCAATATGAAAAATTGCCCGCTAACATTGCGTTCTAGTGGACGCTTTCAGCTGCGGCATTCCCGGCCTTTGAAAAGCCATCACAACGGCGCCATTAAGCGCTGTTCCGCTAAGACCTTATAGTAAAAATCTTTTGATGATTATTTAATCCGGGAAGACGATAAAGGGCTTGAACTGCCTGATCTTGTCATCCTTGCGGGCAATAGCCAGGAGTTTTCCCTCTTCATCAAATATTCGAAAATGGGTTTTGTTGATTGAGGGGAAAATTTTAATAATCTCTTTCGGTATCAGGGGAACTCCGTTTATCACCCCTCTTTTCCCTGTCTGGGTCACAATAACTTTCGGAAATTCTGGCAGCAAAGTTTCGATGGGGATGACCAATTTTGAAAAGTCCGTTATTTGGATCCGGTTGGATAATTGCTCACTTGAAATTGCTGTGGTCAGGTCAAACTCACCGATACTTAATCTCTTCAATGTGTCCAGATAAGCTCCCACACCCAGTTTCTGACCCATATCATGGGCCAGGGAACGGATATAGGTGCCGGCCGAGGTCTGGGCTTCAAACCAGAGGGTGTCCGGACTAAGAATTTTTCCTTTCAGGGAGTAGACGGTTACCATAACCGGTTTTATATCGATTGGCTTTTTTTCCCGGGCATATTTATAAAGCGGTTTGCCTTTGTGCTTTTTGGCTGAATAGACAGGAGGAGTTTGCTGAATTTCCCCAGTGAATTCACTGAGTAAGGAATCGAGATCAATTCCATTCAAGTCGATGTCATTTATTTCAGATAAGGGTGTGCCTTCCCTATCATAGGTTGAAGTGGGGCAACCGAATTTTATGGTTCCAGAATACAATTTTTTTTTTTGAATATAAAAGTCAAAAAATTTGGTGGCTTTACCAATCCCCACCAGTAAAACACCTTCAGCCATGGGATCCAATGTTCCAAAATGCCCAACCTTTGGTATATGGTATAAAGTTCTGATCTTTTCCACAACCGAGTGTGAAGTCATATTACTGGCTTTGTTTACAACGAGAAGGCCTGATATCATTTCTGAGAGCAATCGTCAAAATGGCTCTGTATTACCGGGAGAATCTTTTCTTTGGCCTGATTGATATTGCCGTTGAAAAAGAAGCCGGCAGCATGGGCATGCCCCCCGCCATCAAATTCACTGGCCACCAGTTGTGAATTGAAATTTCCC
>DAOVIP010000110.1 GCA_030671465.1 Candidatus Aminicenantota bacterium
CAATGGCTCTGGTTATGGCCTGCCGGATCCCCCAGGTCGCATAGGTAGAAAATTTATATCCTCTTTGATATTCAAATTTTTCCACTGCCTTCATCAAGCCGATATTTCCTTCCTGGATCAAATCTGAAAACTGTAACCCCCTGTTTATATACTTCTTGGCAATCGAAACCACCAATCTTAAATTGGATTCAACCAACTCATTCTTGGATAACTCGATTAAACGCTGTCCTTCTTCAATATCAGCACAGGTTTTGAAAAGGTCCTCGGGATTTATCTCATATTTTATATTCAGCTTATTCAACCGGTTCTGATAGTTATCGATTTCCGCCATCAGGTTCTTGTAAGCTCTGCTTCTTTTGGATAAATCTTTAGCTTCTGTGCTTAATTTCCTGATCCGGTTCTCAACATGATTGTAGTTTTCTTTCAGCTGCTCAATTTTGTTAACGAAGGTTTTTTTGTGCTCATAAAGAATTGACATACTTTGAATCAAATGGGTGATTTCCAACATTTTCTTGGCAATTATAAAATTTGAGACATTTGACTTCTTATTGATTTTCAACTCTCTTTTAAACCGGTTCAGATTCTCAAACTGTTTTAAAAATTTATCCCTAACTGCCTGCCTCTTGGATTCATCATAGAGGTCTTCATTCACATCAATGACCTCATCAATATCCTTTACCCCTTCCAGGACATCCCTTCCCAATTCAATAACCGAATTTAGAACAATATTGGTTTTGGATAACGATTTGATTATCTTTTTTTCACCCCTTTCAATTTTTTTAGCAATATTAATCTCTTCATTTCGCGATAAAAGATTGACATGGCCCATTTCCCGTAAATACTGTCTGACCGGATCTCCGACAATTTCACTCTTTTCATCAGTCATTTTAGTGGATCTGGTCTTGGGGATCTTTATGATTTTCACTTCATTTCCCTTCAGATAGTGCCTTAAAAACTTGAGGTTTTTCTTGAATATTTCCTCGGTTTCAAAAACTTTACAAATAAAAGTACTTTCAACCATGCCAAAATTTTTCTTGGCCCGGCGCATTACCACTTTTAGCTCCTTTTTGTAAACATTCAAAAATTTATTATAAAGTTTTAAACGCTCAGGGTTTATAATATTTTGGGATCGTTTTACCTTTATATTTTGAGACGCCAAGATCGAAGTGATTTCCTTCTTTTGCACCAGCAAATTATTATTTTTCAGAAAGGCAGTAAAATCTTCCCCATTCAATTTGTTGTCGTCGTTTCCGGCCATCTGAACCAATTCATCGATAATGTGTTGAGAAATTTCAGGCTGCTTTGCTGATTTCTTTCGATTATCAACTTTGGACTTCTCTGGTTTTCTGCTCGACTCTTCTTTGGCCTTATGTTGTTTCAACCGTATTTCCTCCGTTTAATTTTCGTTTCTCTCTGATATACTTAGTTTTTCGCTTCATAAGTTGAGTCACCCTCTCAATGTTATCGTCACGTTCGGCAATTCTAATATCCTGATTCAACTGGATTATTTTCTTTTCATTAAAGGTGTTTTGAAAACTTAAAAAACTGGCTTCTATCTTTTCTGCTATCTGGGATTTATCCAAACTAACATCTTCTTTGGACATGAATATATGACTAAATCGAGCCCGCTCCGCTTCATTAATTTCTTCTGAAATTTTATCAAAATTAAATTCATTGGTCTCGGCATTATAATTATTGAAAACAGATCTGATTATGTTCTTGGATGAAAGAACAGACATGATCTCATCGGTAAATAATTCTTCTATCTCCTGAATAAATTCAGGAGCAACCAGTATGCATTCGATAAATTCTTTTTCATCAATTCTGACCATAAGTGGCGATACGATTTGACTGAAAGATGGCGATTCCCTCTTTTCCAGAATCAATGCCGATGGGTCCACTTTAAAAAAATCAGCAGCTAATATTCGGTATCCATCACGAATCAACGGATCCTCAAGTTTACTTAAAAAAGTTTTGGCCTCTTCAAGAGCATCACGTTTCTTTTCAGGAATATCCAGAGGATAATCACGGGAAATTTTGTTCAAAACAAATTTAAAACCGGTCACAGATCTTGCCATTAATTTCATAAATGCCTCATGACCATTTTCTCGTATAAAATCATCCGGATCCTTGGCATTTTCCGTGCCGATTATATGAGGATTTATGTTCATCTCAAACATCTTCTCAATCCCGCGTACGGTGGCTTCTACACCGGCATTATCGGTATCATAGAACATATAAATTTTGTCGGCAAACCGTTTAAGTACATTTATCTGGACATCGGTCAATGCGGTACCCAGGGAAGCCACGGCTGTTTGAATTCCATTTTGATAAAGAGAAATCATATCAAAGTAACCCTCCACCAATATGGTCTCTTTTTTTTCACGGATTGCGTTTTTGGCTAAGTGAAATCCATAAAGATGTTTACCCTTCTTAAATAACGGTGTGTCCGGAGAATTCAAATACTTACTGCCCTCACCCGTAAATGATCGTCCTCCGAAAGCAATAACCGATCCTGATTCAGAAAAAATCGGAAAAATTATTCTGTCCCTGAATCGGTCATACACCCGACCTTTTTCATTTTTTATCAGCAAGCCCAGTTCAATGGCTTTGGGAATGTCGCAATTCTTATTCGTTAAAAAATCATAAAGTCCGTCCCATCTATCTTCGGAGTAGCCCAGTTGAAATAATTCCATGATTTCCGGTTGGAGCCCTCTTTTCCGCAGATATTCAACTGCCTTTTTCCCTGATTGAGAATTCTTCAAATTATCCGTAAAGTAGGAATTGGCCACCTGATTAATTTCAATATAGGGTTCTGTTTTTATCATTTTGCGGGTATCTGATTTTTGAATGGGCAATTGAAATCGATCAATCAAGAAATTCATGGCTTCCGGAAAACTCATATTTTCCATTTCCTGGACCAGGGTGAAAATATCACCGAAGCGATTGCAACCGAAACAGGTATAGGTGTTTTTTTCCGGCATCACAAAAAAAGAGGGGGTTTTTTCCGAATGAAAAGGACACAGTGCTTTTAGATATTTTCCGGCAGGTTTGAGGTCAACATACATAGAAGCAACTTCTACAATTGAAATTTCTCTCTTGACTTGATCCTTTATATCCATTTAATACCAAATTTCAGTAACAACAAATAATATGCCATAAATTCACTATTTTTTCAACCTCAAAAGCCTATAATTCTATCTTTTTCCACTTTATTCCCTTTCATTCATCAAAATCGGAGAATTCATCCACATATCTGAAATCTGATTTTTCTTTTAATTACCCTCCTGGTTTTGTATAATGTATTGGAAAAAAATGGATTCCCAAGTCAATTTAATTTCGGTATGGGTTCAATGATCATTCTTTGTTTTTTACCATTCGACCCCAGGAAAAATGAAAGCCATAAGAATCAAGAAAAATTCGGTGATAATAATTAATTTTGCTCAATCAAAAAGTTAAAGTACAAAAAAGAATTTTCGTTTCCCAGGAAACCGGATTTGGTGTCTTTAAGGTATCAATAACCGGATCTCGGGACAACAAAATTATTGTGGGCAATCTGTTTGATGTCAAAGAGGGTGATTTTCTGGAGATTGAAGCCGAACCCATCGTCCATCCCCGATTTGGCAATCAACTCAAAGTACTCAATTTCAAGTTCATTCAACCCCAGGACACAGAAGGAATCGAAAAGTATTTAATTACCAGGATCAAAGGAGTCGGCAAGATTACGGCAAAAAAAATTGTCCGGGCTTTCGGACTTTCAACCCTTAAAATACTGGAAGAAAATCCCGAACAATTATCGACCATAAAAGGAATACGGAAACCGATCATAGAGGAAATAAAGAAGAATATCTTGGAAAATAAAATCCTGAGAAACCTGACCATCAAACTGTCACCATACGGTATCGGAACCGAAACAATTTTTAAGATATACAGAGAATTCGGAGACCGGGCATTTGAAATCTGCGAAAGCAACCCCTATTGCATGATCGATAAGGTAAAGGGCATTGGCTTCAAAATTGCCGATACCATCGCCACCGGATTTGGAATTTCCAAAAATGATCCCAACCGGGTCAGCAAAGGAATCGATTTCATTATTTCTCAGAGTGAACGAAACCAAGGAGATCTGTTTTTACCCGATGAGGAGTTGACAGAACGATGTTCAATCCTTTTAAATCTAGACAGCGAAATCATATTCAGGGGAATCGAAAACAAGATTGGCAGACAGGAATTAATCAAAGAAAATATTCCTGAAAAAATTATTGTCAGTGCCAAAAATTATTATATTGAAAAAAACATTGCTGCATTTCTATTTAAAATCACCGAATCCCATGAGAAAGAGGAAAAATGGGAAATCAATACTGCTCAGATCCAGCAAAGACTTGCTATACAATTAAGCGAGGAGCAAAAAGCTGCCATTAATTCTGCCATCCAGAATAGCCTCACCATTATTACGGGTGGTCCCGGAACAGGAAAAACCACAATCATCCGGGCCATCATCGAGGCATTCCTGGAAAAAAGCAAGCAGGTTCTCATAGGAGCTCCAACCGGAAGAGCCGCCAAACGTATTGAAGAAACATCTCATTACCCGGCCTCAACCATTCATAGAATGTTAAAGGTGAATCCTGAGACCAGAGATTTTTATCATAACGAACACAATCCGCTCCTTGCCGATGCCATTATTATTGATGAGTTTTCCATGGTTGACTCTTTTCTCTTTTATTCGCTGTTAAGGGCAATTCCGTCAAGAACCAAAATAATTATCATGGGGGATAAAGATCAATTGCCATCGGTGGGACCGGGAAATATTCTAAGGGATCTCATAAAAAGTGATTATTTTAATACCATATACCTCAATAGAAATTTCAGGCAGACTGAAAATAGCTTGATCATCGAAAATGCCTATCGGATCAATACCGGAGACACATTAATTCTGAAGTCCTATAGTGAAAACTTGGATTTTGTCTTTATTCCCATAAAAAGTGAACAGCAGGTGATACAAAAAGTGAAGGGAATCATCAACTATTTTAAAAATCAATACAATCCCAATTCAAGTGAAATACAGATTTTGGTCCCCATGTACAGGGGGGAAGCCGGAATCGACAACATCAACAAAACCATACAGAATCAATTTAATTCCGAAACGTTACTGATCAAAAGAGAAAAATTGATCTTCAAACGATTGGATAAGGTGATGCAATTAAAAAATAATTATGACAAAGAAATATTCAATGGTGAAATGGGAATTGTATCCGATTTTACTCCTCAAGGACAGAAGATGATGGTGGATTATGATGGTTATCTTGTCGAATACGATATGAATGAAATTGATGAATTGGCCCTGGCTTATGCCATTTCTGTTCATAAATCACAAGGATCTGAATATGATATCGTTGTACTGATATTGCTTCCTTCCCATTCGATTATGCTGAACAGAGAAATTTTTTATACGGCTGTTACCAGAGCAAAAAAAAGGATTTTCCTGTTGTCGGATCCGGCAACCATTCAGAAAGCGGTATTTAATTCCTCACCTCATTTACGAAGAACCTTACTCCCCCTGAGATTAAAATCGGTTTTCGAAAACGAATCCCAAAATTGAAATACCCGTGTTTTAATAGTATAATATGGTTATGAAAAAATGCAATACAAATCCCTTCATTAAATATATTCGAGTATTCCTCTCCCTGGTGGTGATTGGCCTGGGGGTCTATTATAAGAACTGGCTGGGAGTGATCGGCGTATTCACCTTAATTTCAGCCTTCACCGGCAGTTGCCCCCTTACCATAAACTTGAACAGAAAATCTCCTTATTCTTAAAAAAAAGAAATACGAAAATATTTGAATAAAGGCCTAAGGGTTATTCAGGATAATAAAACTGGATCCCCAGATCCCGGACTTCCTCGGAGAGCCCCATTCTTCTAAGATTGAAAGCGGGCTCTATCCTGAACTCAAGAAAACCCTCATCATGGAATTGATCATCTATACGAAATTCAAATTCCTGGTTTTCTTTGAAAACCAGCTTTTTATAGGATTGCCCCCTCCAATAAATATCGACGCTCTGTTGTTTTTCCTTCAGTTCCCGAAGCGGGGCACCACAGAATAATTTAATTTTTTTGGATTTTCCTTGTTCATTCAAATGCAAGTATATTCCGGCCTTTTTTCCTGTCCAGGAAAAAAGTTTTCCTCTGGAATCCTTTTCCTGATACCAGAAGCCATAATCATAAACGGTTTTGACTTCGTTGGCCCAGTTTTTCGGATGGAGTGCACCAAACTGGATAACATTGGATAAAATAAAAACCCCCACTATCAGGCCTGAAACCAGGTAAAGAGGCTTTTGTCTGATGAACACTCGACTTTTTTTCCTGTAGTTCAGTGAACACAAAAGCCAGAATAACAAAAACGCTTCGGAAAACCAAAAATGACTCTGAAAGAGAAGTATGATCAACACACACGAAAATATCCACTTATCCAAACCCTTTTTTTCCACCCATATGCCATACAAAAATACCAAGAAAACCAGTAATCCCAGAATCCCGATTCCGGATGAAAAAGTCAGATATTGATTCCCGGCCAGATCGTGAAAATAGTCCTGTCCATATTGATCATACATGACCCAAAAAAGAAAATTTCCCACGCCTACGCCGCATAAGGGATAGGCCTTCATTATTTTCAGGGCATAAACCCAGACCTGCTCCCTACCGGCCAGGAATTTTCTGGCCATCTCAGGATGCTTTTCTCCTGAAATGATAAAC
>DAOVIP010000506.1 GCA_030671465.1 Candidatus Aminicenantota bacterium
AGTTTTTCAGGCCAGGATCCGGATTCCGGGACCGGGCTTACGGGAATACCGATTCCGGGTGGCTTCCGCAGGGATATTCCCAGAACCAGGATTCCGCTCAAAACAAACAGGGCTCCGGCCAGAGCCAAGGAGGTCCGGGCTCCCAGGAAATAGATCAGGACAAAACCGGTCATCAGGGCCCCCAGGACCGACCCCAGGCTGTTGAGAAAATTCAGCTTGCCGATAAAAATATTCCGGCTGACTTTCATCCTTTCAAACAGGCTGACCAGCACCGGGAAACAGACACCGATCAGGGAGGAGGGGACCAGCAGGACTAGGAAGGCGATCAGGGCTTTGATAAACAGGTAAAAGAAGTGATGTCTGGTTGACAGGGGAAATAAAAAATCGGATATAGCGTCAACTCCAATCAGTAACAACGGAAAAATGAAAATAAAGATTCCGATGGCTACCTGAATCCAGGCCAGCAACCGGTATTCCTGCCTGAACCGGGTCATTAATTTCCCGGCCCAGAAGTTTCCCAGGGCCAGGCCGCTCATGTAGGCCATCAGAATGATGGTGGTGGAATAAACCGACCCGCCCAGCACCAGGATGAGTTCCCGCTGCCACAGTACCTGACAGATCAGACTCAGAAAGCCGTGTATCAGAAAAAATGCATAAAAAAAGTTTTATAAATGATGACCTCTTTTTTCGATTTTCATTTTATAAAAAACCAGCTCTGATTTCAATACAATGTCATTCGAATGAGGCATTTACAGAGTTTCTTTACCTGATATTTGCCTATAAAGAATATCCAGGAAAATCGATACAAGGAAATATTTGGATATTCAGGAAGGATTATTCGGTTTTGAGCAGGACGTAATTTTTTTTACCCTTTTGGATGAGGATGTATTTTCGGTTCAGTAGGGATCCGGGGCCAATGATGGCCTCGCTATTCTGAACCCGTTCCTTGTTGATGCTCAATCCACCGTTCTGGATCAGGCGTCGGGTTTCGCCCTTGGATGAAAATACCGTGGTTTCAGTGGCCAGCAATTCCACGACATTGATGCCTTTTTTTATGATATGACCGGGAACCGTGACCTGGGGAACTCCTTCGAATACCGACAGGAAATCCTGTTCCGAGAGTTGATTCAGGACTCCTGTGGTGCCTTTTCCGAAGAGGATTTCCGCGGCGGCTTCCGCGATTTCAACCTCCCGAGAGGAGTGGACCCGGGAAGTGATATCCCTGGCCAGGGTTTTTTGAAGCACCCTTAAGTGGGGGGCTTTTTTATGTTCCCGGACCAATCCTTTAATTTCATCCCTGGATAAG
>DAOVIP010000146.1 GCA_030671465.1 Candidatus Aminicenantota bacterium
CATTCAGGGGGGTGGAACGGCGAATGAGGGTGATCAGGGAAACAGGCCAAACCCTGTTTCTGGAAGACTTTGCCCACCACCCCACCTCCATCGAAAACCTGCTGAAAAGTTTGAGAGAAAGTTATCCTCAAAAAAAGATTGTAGCCCTGTTTGAACCCCGGAGCTGGAGCCTCAGGCGAAATATATTTCAGGATAGGCTGTCCAGCAGCCTGGCCAATGCCGATGAAATTTGCATCAAGGATGTTTACCAGAGGGAAAAGATGCCTGCCGAAGAGACTCTGAATGTGGAACAACTGAAACGGGATCTGGAAAAATCAGGCAAGACCGTACGGATTTTTAATGATTATGATGAAATAAGGGATTTTTTAAAGGGTATTGATTGTACCCGGGATCAGGTGATTGCTCTGATTTCCAATGGTGATTTCGGCGGCATCCCGGCCTATGTTAAAAAGTTGGAATTCAGTTGAAAAAACCTTTTATATATTTTATTATTTTCAGATGGGCATGATTAAATTCCCCGGATATTCAAGGCGGGTCAGCGGCTGGATTCTTTTTTTTGTTCTGGTTCCGGTTTTTTTAAATCCGGTTACGTGGAACCTGAAAAAAAAGATCTGTCCGCTATGCCACCGGGACAGTCAGTATTACGTACTGGGATCCTATGGCGGATATGTTCACTACCGGGATTCCCGCTTCGAATTGGTGGAGTTTCCCCATGATGAAGAACTGGCCCTGTATACCTGTATTCACTGCGGGTATTCTGTTTTTATGGAAGATTTTTCTACCAAATTAAAGCGGAAGATTCAGAAAAAACTGAGGACTGTTTTGGCTGATTTTCGATTTCCCAGAAAGGTTGAAAATTATGCCAGAATTCCGATTTCCGAAAGGTTGGAACTGGCCGAATACTGCTATGCGGCCGGGGTCAGCTGTGATTGTGCGCCCTTCTGGATCTGGTTCTATCCGATCAAGGCTTATCATGTGGCCAAGGCCGATAAGGCCGAGGAGGCCAGAAACATCAGAATCAAAACCCTGGGTCTGGTGGAATCAGCCCTGCTGCGGCCGAAAAATCAGGGAATCCAAAAGGAACTGGTCATGGATGCCGGTATTTTGAAGTACCTCACCGGTGATAAGGAAGGCGCCCTGATGTTGTTGAATGATGCCTTGTCCATGACCTATAATCACAGAGAGCTTTCAATGGAAAACAATGACAAATACAACCGGTATCTTGCTGAATTTATCGGTGAATATCTGCAAAAAATTTCAAAAAAATCACAATAACCAAGGTTTTTTTCCCGGGGAGAAGTTTTTTTTTAGCTGACCAATAAACCTTTCATGGATAATCAAAGTCAAATCAATATAGGAAAACGGTATTCAGGAGTCATGAACGAAGAAGATATTATAAAGAAGTGTCAGCAAAATGATATGGGAGCCTTTAAAATGATTTTTGAATTTTACTCACAATCGATGATGAGAACAGCAATCCGAATTCTCAGAAACCGGCAGGATGCCGAGGATGTGGTGCAGACCACCTTTCTGAAAGTATTTCGAAATATAAAGCGTTTTCAGTTTAAATCAAGGTTCAGTACCTATTTGTACCGTATTCTGATTAACAATTGCTATGACTCCTTGAAAAAAAACCGAATCCAGACGGACAGTCAGGAAATGGAAACCCTGGCCCTGAATCCGGTACCTGGCCAGGCCATGGAGCTGGAGGCTGCCATTCAGAAACTTCCCCAGCGTATGAAAACCTGTTTTGTCCTGTTTGCCATCGAGGAATTCAAACAGGATGAAATTGCCCGGCTACTCAATTTGAAGGTGGGAACGGTTAAAGCTACTATTTTCCGGGCTAAACAGCATTTACGCAGAATGCTGTCCGATCAGTTAAAGGAGGGGCAGGCATGAAATGTGAGATGTATAAAAAGTTCCAATTGGGCCGGATTGGAGATAGGGAATATGACCTTCATGAAAAAGCCTGCCCGGCCTGCCGGGAGATGCATTTTCAGGATAAACAACTGTTGTCTGCGGCCCGAAAGCTGAGAGTACCGGTCAATACGGTCACATTATGGGACAAACTGGAATCCCGGCTAAAGGCTGAACTAAAAACCAACCGTTCCAATGAGAAAAGTCGGACGAAATTGAAAATTCCAATTCAATTGGGATTCTTTCTGAAAGCGGCCGCCTTTCTGATAGGCATTGGTCTGCTGGCCCTCTTTTTCTGGAATTTGTCCGGGAAGCAATCCTCGGGATTGCTTTCCCAACAGGCCTTGAACAAAGTTGAGGAGACCGAGCGCTCCTATATAGCTGCCATTGATGAGCTTGAAAAGCAGTCCGGAACCCGGCTGGATATCATGGATATCGAGTTGTCCTTCCTTTACCGGGATCGGCTGGATACCATTGATGAGCAAATCCAGCGGTGTCAGAATGCCTTGAAAAAGAATCCGGCCAATCATCAGGTTCGCCGCTATTTACTGGCCGCACTGCAGGACAAGAATGATACGCTCAGGGAGATTGTGGCTTTTGAGCCTGAATCCACCTGACCGGAAGCACCCTTCATGAAGGATAAAATAAATATTAAACACAGGAGGTCAACATGATGAAAAAAATTCTTTACTATTTACTGATAATGCTCATCTTTATAATGGGATTGCTGGGCAACTGTAAGCTTTTTGCAGGTCCCAAAGAACACAAGGAAACCCGGAAGATTAATAAATCCATTGAAGCTTCTCCGGGAAAAATCCTTACCATTGATGCGGAATTTACCGATCTCATTATCGAGGGGGCCAGAACCAATCAAATATCCGTAGAGGGTCTACTGGATGTCAGAAATTCGGATCCCGAGTATCTGAAATCCCATCTGGAGAACACCCGGGTGTTACTGGAACCCTTTGGAAACGGGTATCGCTTGATGCTGGACTTTCCTGATGTGAATGTCGATATACGAAGAGGCAAGAAGCGGAAACGGATCGAAGGGGATTCCAAGCACATACGAACCAGACATTTCAGCATTTCTACCTATGCCCGCCTCCGGATTAAGGTGCCGGCCAGCCAATCACTGGAGATTGATAACCGCTATGGGGATATATCTGTCAGAGGAATGTCCGGAGATATTCAGATCAATAACACCTCGGGTGAAGTGAATGTAGATCATTGCCGGGGAAGCCTGGACATCAAGAACAATTATGCTTTGATCGCAGTCCGGCATTTCAAAGGCCGGGTCAGGGTAACGGGCAGCAGCTGTCCGGTTAAGCTCACGGACATTTCCGAGAGTGCTGTCATTCATACCAGTTACAAACCGATAACGTTTGATGGGATCGGTGGAAATCTGGAGATAAAATCCCAGAGCTCAGTGATAACCGGAAAAAATGTAAGTGGTAATTGTCAGATTAAGGCGTCATATAAGGGCATTACCCTGGAGAATATTTCCGGAAATCTGGTTGTCGATGGACAGAGTTGTGCGGTCAAGGTGACGGGAATCGGAGGAAATGGGGACATTGAATCCAGCTACAAACCGGTAGAAATATATGATGTGGTCGGAAGATTGAAAATTGCCGGACAATCCTGCCCGGTTACCATTAAAAATGTCGGTCAGGACACCCAAATCCGATCCTCCTATAAAAGTATTGTTGTCAATGGGGTGAAGGGAAAACTGGATATTGACGGCCAGTCCTGTCCGGTGTTCGGTTCAGACATCAATGGAAGCATTAAGGTGGTATCCTCATATAAGCCCATAACACTGGACCGTTGCGAAGGGTCGGTGAACATCCGGACCACGTCGGGAATTATCATCCTGACCGATATCAAGGGCGGGGTTAAGATTTATTCCAAGTATAAGCCAATTGTAATCAACCGGATCGGAGGAAGCCTGGAAATAGATGGTGATTCTTGTGCGGTTAAGGTGGATACTGTAAAAGGAGATGTGAATATTAGAAACTCATACAAGTATGTTATTTTAAAACATACATCATCTTCAATCAAGGTAAAGGGAAATTCCAGTCCCATTGCAGTTACGGATATCAACCTCCTGCCTTCAGGTAGTAAGATCGAACTCACCACTACCTTTAAAACCGTTAAATTATCTCTTCCTGCACAGCTTCAATTTCAAATAACCGCTTATTCTACCTATGGCCGGATCGATTCGGAATTTCCGGTTCTGCTCCGTTCGAATCCCTCTCCAGCGGAAGCAGGAAAAATACCGGTTTTCATCAAAACCAGCAAGGATATTATCATCAAAAAAGATTGATCTGAAATGAATTATCGGTCTTTTAAAGGGCAGTCATTGCACTTCAGAAAGGCAGGCTTTTCCAATACTAAGTCCACTAATTGATCCCTTGGAAAATCAATTCACCACAAGAATAAATTTTCCTCCCGGGGAACTTTTCGTCATCTGTATCGTTGAATAGAAAAGAATCCCACAAGACAAGGAGTGAATCATGACCATGACCAGAGTTATTTTAATCGTATTGATTTTTTTACAAGCCGGATATGTCGTTGGAAATCATTCTGTGGTAATACCTGAATTGTCAAGGCCGGACATACTTGTTGTAAGATATGACCGAATTTATATTCTTGAAAAAACCGCCATCTATATTTATTCACTGGATGGATTCAAATTACTGAAGAAATTCGGCAGGGCCGGGGAGGGTCCCCGGGAGTTCAAAACCAATGTCATGGGCGCTCCCATGACCCTAAGTTTCCACCGGGGAGATATGGTGGTGAACAGCTTGAATAAACTGAGTTATTTCAGCCCGGGTGGTGATTTTATCAAAGAGGTCAAGAACCCCCTGGATGTCATCCTCAGCCTGATTGGGGATAAATATGTGGGGATGGGGCCTGCCCCTGATCAGGATAATCGGTACCTGATCAGTTTTCGCCTCTTCGGAAGTGATTTCAAGCAGGAAAAAATACTCCATCGTACCGATTTGAATGTCAATAATCCCCGAAAGATCCTGCTGCCCATGCCGTGTTTTACCTACAATCCAGCTTATCATGACAAAATCTATGTGGTGTCCAGTGCAACGGAATTTTCAATTGATGTTTACAATACAGATGGTATCAGAGAATACAGCATCCGGAAAGAGTATGAAAAAATTCCCATCTCCGAGCGATATCAGCGGGAAACTCATGAATGGTTCAAACATGATCCCCGGTTCAAGCCCATGTATGAATCCATGTTGAAAAAAGCCCTCCATTTCAGAGATCATTTTCCGCCCATCCGGGATATACAAGTGGTTGAGGATACTATCCATGTGATCACCTACAGGAGGAAAAACAACCTCTGGGAATTCATATTGATAGACCTGAAAGGTCATGAAAAAAAGCGGGTTTTTATTCCCCTTGACACCTATATTCCCTTCTCTTATTATCCGGTACTCTATTCAGTATTCCGCGGTAACGTGTATACCCTTATTGAGGATGTGGATAATGAAGTCTGGAAACTGCACATCACTCCATTGAACTGACCGGTTAATCAGTTCTTCCCAAGATTTCCTGATCCTAAAGATCTTCAGAGAGATTTGATTTCGGTTAGATGGAAGATTTTAAAAGTGCCAATAATTCCTTATAGCGGATCGGTTTGGTAATATATCCGTCACAACCGCCCCGGAGTATGCGTTCCTTATCTCCTCTCATAGCCATAGCGGTCATGGCGATGATTTTTATATGAGATGTATGTTTATTCTGTTTTAGAATTCTGGTCGCTTCCAAACCATTCATTCCAGACA
>DAOVIP010000306.1 GCA_030671465.1 Candidatus Aminicenantota bacterium
GGCGGCTCTCTTAAACAGGGATTCAATCGGATCTGAAAGTTGAGAAAATAGGGCAATCAGGGCTCCGGTTAAAATTGCCTTCCAAATTTCAACCTCAATCGGAAAAATCAGCCTGGCCAGCCAGCCGGCCGGAGCAGCCGTAAGTATGGCAGCAATCAAACCCTCCAAGGTTTTTTTCGGGGATGCAACCGGGTATATGGAGTGTTTGCCCACCCACCTGCCAATGAAATAAGCTCCGGAATCACCAATCAAAATGACAAAAATCAGAAAAAAAAGATAATTGACTCCCAATTCTCTTAATTTGAAAATAAAGTATAGCGGGATATAAATATAAAAAACAGTTAAAAAATGGATACCAATATCCCTGATAAAAGCGGATAACTCCTCTGATTTTCTGATAGAAAATAAAAAAAACAGACCGAATCCAAAAACAATTCCCATTATGGACATCAACAAATCAGGTTGATTGAAAGTGAAATGTGATGCAATAATCAAACCGAAAATAAATATCAACAACAGGGAATAGGTCTTGGGCTTGCATAGTTTTATGAATTCATAGACCACAATACTGAAGATCAAATAGAGTAACAGGGAAAACAACACAGAAGGAAGGAACTTTATGCAAACAAAAATAATGGGAATAATAACCATAGCGGTTAGTGTGCGAACTGAAGTTTCCTTCATATGGCTCCGAACCTCCTTCCCCTTTCCTGATATTCTTTTATTGCCTTTAAATAATCATAAACTTTGAAATCAGGCCAGAGTGTCTGGGTAAAATACAATTCCGAATAGGCAATTTGATATAATAAAAAATTTGAAATTCGTAATTCGCCTGAAGTTCTGATCAATAAATCCGGATCAGGGCAGTCATGGGTATTCAGGTAATTTTCAAAAAGGTTCTCATTGATATCGGAAGCAGAAACCTTATCAACAATAATCTGCTTAAGTGCATTGATAATCTCATTCCGCGCCCCATAACTTAAAGCCAGGTTGATCTGCAGGTTTTTATAATGACCTGACATTTTTTCGGTTTCCAATAATTTTTTCCTCAAACGATGCGGTATTTTTCCCAAATCACCTATGGTTCTCAGTTTAATCTGGTTCTCACTCAGAATCCCGCTTTTCTCAACCAGGTTTTTATATAGTAAATCCATCAGTTTATTTATTTCCCTCGGCGGGCGTTTCCAGTTTTCACTCGAAAACACAAATAGGGTTAAATATTTAATCCCGATCCGGGAGGAACACTCGGTAATAATCTGGGCGGATTTTGCCCCTTCCAGATGCCCTTCGATTCTGTTCAGTTTCCGTTTTTTGGCCCAGCGTCCGTTGCCATCCATGATGATGGCCACATGCCGGGGTAATTTTCTTTTATTGATTTTCAGGAGCAGATCTTCTTCTCTACTGCCTTCTTTAATAAAAAACTTAAAACGGTTCTGCATCCAAAAATTATATGTTTTCGACCTGGCTTTGTCAACACCATTCAACCGGCACATATTTTCCATTCAACAAATAAAATGTAAATTAATGCAGGGTGAAACAATGATTAAAAAATTTGACAAATTTAAATATCTTATATAAAATGTTATTGATCATATGGCCAGGAAAGGTTCAAAAAGGCGGACTACCCCCTATAAAAAAGGAGATATCATCTACAACGTAGGTGATAAACAAAATAATTTCTATATTATCGATAAGGGAGAAGTGCAGATACTGCTGGGAGATAACCAGGTGGTTTTAGCCACCCTGGGTACCGGTGATTTTTTTGGTGAAGAATCCCTTAATGAAAATCAAAATGCTGCCTATACCATTGAAGTCCTCGAAGACTCAGAAATTATAAAAATTTCCTATTCATCACTGAAAGAGATGATGAATAAGAGCCGGGAAATTTCTTTGAAAATTCTCAAAAAATTATCGGATAAAAACCTG
The DNA here is from genome assembly GCA_030671465.1 of Candidatus Aminicenantota bacterium. Classification (GTDB taxonomy): domain Bacteria; phylum Acidobacteriota; class Aminicenantia; order UBA2199; family UBA2199; genus CAZOWT01. Next base: position 1,927 of record DAOVIP010000306.1, read on the forward strand.
GAAATTTTCAATAATTTATTGAATCTAAAAACAAAATCGGTTACTCCTGAAAAGATTCCCAAAACCAGCGTTGATGAAGAGGAAATCACCTCTGAAAAACTGAGCCCGGATATAAAAGCCTACTTGATCATCCAGCGGTCCAACCGGATCGTTCAACTGACCAAAATCACTACATTCCTGGGCCGCCGTGACTATACCACCGGTTTTATTCCGGATGTTGATTTAACCAAAGAAGATGAAGAAAAATATATTTCCCGGAAACATTCTAAAATAACTTACTCGGATGGCAAGTTTTTCCTTTCAGAAGAGTCGGGTGCAATCAACGGGACATTTTTAAATGGGACCAAATTGAATACCGGTGTAAAATACGAACTCAACAATGAAGATGAAGCCACCCTCTGCCACCTTAACATCATTTTCAAATACTGATAGTTCTAATACCGATATACAGAAAAATCAAAAAAAGAGTACAATCCTCATTTATTCTATTCTGAAATTTTGATATGACCTGAATCAAGCTGCTTCTGGATGGATTGGGCCATTTCTTTGATATCATCAAGAGTTTCCTTTATATATAAAGGAGTTTCCGGATCATTCAGTATTTCATCCACCTTTTCAATGATAACCCGGACTTTCCAGGCCAACTCTTTCTGAATCATCATTACCCCCTGTTTTCATTTTACAGTAAAAACTTTTTTTTTCAACCATATTGTATTCCGGACCGGCGTCATTTCATTCAATGTTAAACTCTATATTGGAAGGTCTACAGTTGTTTTTATTCCAGTATTTCTGGATCACTTCCATAAGTTCACTTGAGTTCAAATCAATGGTATTCAACGGATCAGGGCCAAACCGAAAATTGAAAGCACTCACCTCTTGACTCCAGGCTGGCCATTGAGGTTCCCAGACCCAAAGTGAATAGTTCATATTAAGATCTTCAAAACATTCCATCTGCTCATCCATGAAGCGGGCTGCACCGCATACCCATCTCATAATTCCATACTCATTGCAGGCAACCTGAACACCATATTGAGATTTATAGTCATCAATAACTCCCAATAGGGCATCTAACCAATTTTCATTCACCTGGTCCGGTATCCCATCCCAGTCGGTATCAAAAAAACCCGGATAACAATATTGACCTTCCGGATTTTGATGGGTATAAACAACCGGAGCATATTGGTGGACAGTATAAATAGACTTGGGATCCGAGACCGGAACAATA
>DAOVIP010000415.1 GCA_030671465.1 Candidatus Aminicenantota bacterium
ATCTTTCCCTTGAGAATGATGTCCATCAATACCAGGTCCGGTTTGAGCCTTTCGGTCATTTCAACAGCCTTTTCACCAGTATCGGTACTTCCGATCACGGCGAAACCCATATTGCCGAGGAGATACATCAGGCTGGATACAATGATCTGTTCATCTTCGACAATCAGAATGCGGGTTTTTTCCATACTCTTTTCCAATTCTGTTTTTATTGTAACCCAAAAAAATTCTTTTTTAAAGTGCAAGCATATTCAAACCTCATTTGACTATTGGGGTAAAAAATAATACAATAATCGGATGGATAACCAACTCAAACATACCACTGTGCTCTGTGTCAAACACAAGGGAAAGATTGTCATCGGTGCTGACGGACAGGTTACCTTTCAGAATACGGTTTTAAAGCACAAAGCCAAAAAAGTACGCCGGCTCTACAATAACGAGGTACTGGCCGGTTTTGCCGGCTCCACCTCGGATGCCTTTTCCCTGTTCCAACGATTCGAAGGTAAGTTGGAAGAATACAACGGAAATTTATCCCGGGCCGCCATCGAACTCTCCAAAGAATGGAGGACGGATAAGATACTCAGAAGACTGGAAGCCATGCTCATTGTAGCCAACAACGATAGCCTGTACATCCTTTCCGGTTCCGGAGACGTGATCGAACCGGATGAAGATGTGCTGGCCATTGGAAGCGGAGGCCCCTATGCCCAGGCAGCAGCACTGGCCCTAAAACGGTTCTCGAACCTGGGTGCCCGGGAACTGGTCGAAAAATCACTGGAAATTGCCTCAACCATTTGCATCCATACCAACGAGAAATTTACCATTGAGGAACTTTAATGGAAACCATGGATAATAAAGAGCTGAAAAAGGGTGATGACCTGACCCCTAAGGAAATTGTCCGGGAGCTTGATAAATATATTGTCAGTCAGAATGATGCCAAAAAAGCAGTGGCCATTGCACTGCGCAACCGGTTCCGGAGACAGCAACTTCCCAAAGAAATTGCCGATGATATTATTCCCAAGAACATTTTAATGATCGGTCCCACCGGGGTGGGAAAAACCGAAATCGCCCGGAGGCTGGCCAAGTTAACCCAGTCCCCATTTATCAAGATAGAAGCATCCAAATTCACCGAAGTGGGCTATGTGGGAAGGGATGTGGAATCCATTGTCAGAGATATGGTCCGGATAGCCGTGGACCTGGTCAAAGTTGAAAAAATGAGCATCCATCTGGAAAAGGCCAAGCAGAATGCTGAAGAAAAAATACTCTCTCTGCTCCTGCCCGAGCAAAAGAAGGTCCGGGGGCCGGCCGCTGAACTGGATCTGGAAAACAAAAGTTTCAATGAAACCAAAGAAAAATTGAGGAAATTACTGAGGGACGGGAATCTCGATAACAAAACCATCGAAGTGGAGATCAAGACCTCCAGCACCACTCCCTTCGAAATTTTTTCCGCTTCGGGCGTGGAAGAAATCGGTATTACTATCAGCGAGATGATGCCCAATATGTTCGGTGGCGGGAAATCAAAAAAAAGGAAGATGACCGTCGGTGAGGCCAGAGAATACCTGGTAAAGGATGAACAGAACCGGCTGCTGGATATGGATGAAATTTCAAAGATTGCCATTCAGAGGACGGAACAAATGGGAATCGTGTTTCTGGATGAAATCGACAAGATTGCCGGTCGGGAAAGCGGTAGCCAGGGCCCCATGGTTTCCCGGGAAGGGGTACAGAGAGACCTGCTGCCCATCATCGAAGGCACCACCGTAAACACCAAGTACGGGATGGTCAAGACAGATCATATTTTGTTTATTGGTGCCGGTGCATTTCATGTCACCAAACCCTCTGACCTGATTCCTGAATTGCAGGGCCGGTTTCCCATCCGGGTTGAACTGCTTTCACTGAGTCAGCAGGATTTCATCAAAATTCTTATCGAGCCCAAGAATGCCCTGGTTAAGCAGTACCAGGCCCTGATGAGCACCGAAGGATTGGATATCCAGATCAGCAAGGACGCCATTACCGAAATCGCCAAAATCGCAGAAGAAATCAATTCGACCGCTGAAAATATCGGGGCCCGCCGATTGCACACCATTATGGAAAAAGTCATGGAGGAAATCTCTTTCGAAGCCTCGGATATCGACCAGGGCCAGGTTAAAATCGATCGGGAATATGTGCTTAAAAAAGTAGAGGGGATTGCCAAAGACAGTGATCTGAGCAAATATATACTGTAATGATAAGAAGAAAACAGGAGTCAGAAGTCAGGAGTCAGGAACAATCCACAAATTTTTTATTTAAATTTTTTATTTACCTTTTTTTAATATTCAGTTTCATTAGTTGCG
>DAOVIP010000044.1 GCA_030671465.1 Candidatus Aminicenantota bacterium
ATGTGATTACCGGAACCATCAAAAACAATTTCCCCTCCAGAATTGCCCTGGCCGTTCCCTCCAAATTTGATTCGCGAACCATCATCGATGTCATGGGGGCTGAAAAATTACTGGGGAGTGGAGACATGCTGTTTCTGCCACCCAAGACCGCCACTCTGGTCCGCTGCCACTGTGCTTTTGTATCAGAGGAGGAAACCTTGAGGGTCATTGGATATCTGTCCAAACTCAGAAAACCCAAATACAACACCCAGGTGATAAAAACCCAGGTCAAAGCCGATAGCGAGCTTGAGGACGGGGATCTGGATGAGCTCTTTTTCGACGCCGCCGAAATCATCATCAACACTGGTCAGGCTTCAGCCTCTTACCTTCAGAGAAAAATGAGAGTCGGTTATGCCAGGGCCGGTCGATTGATCGATCAACTTCAGGCCAAGGAAGTCGTTTCCGCTCCCAACAGTAAAAATCAGAGGGATATACTGCTGAATATGGAGGAGCTGGAAAAGATGAAGACCGAACTTTGAGGGGTAATTCGGCCAGTACAGAATGGGTAAATTTATATTTGCACTTTTGAAAGATACTTGATAAAATTCTGAAATGAGCACTTACTGGGAAACCGAAGGTCTGGAATTGAGCAATGACAGACTGTTTTTTATTCTGGGCCCCTGTGTCATTGAAAGCCAGGACATTACCCTCCGAATCGCCGAGCAGGTAAAAAAGATCACCGATGAGATCGAAGTCCCGCTAATATTCAAGGCTTCATTCGATAAGGCCAACCGGTCTTCTCTGGGTTCCTTCCGGGGTCCGGGGATTGAGAAGGGATTGCAGATTCTGGCCCGGGTCAAGGAACAATTCCAGATCCCGGTTCTATCCGATATCCATGAGGTCTGGCAGGTTCAACCGGCTTCAGAAGTATTATCCATTATTCAAATCCCGGCTTTCCTGAGCCGGCAAACCGACCTGTTACTGGCCGCAGGAAGCACCGGACTTCCGGTAAACGTAAAAAAAGGTCAGTTCATGTCCGCAGAAGACATGACCCTGGTGATCGAAAAAATTCAATCTACCGGAAACAGCCGCATCATGCTTACTGAGCGGGGAAATTTTTTCGGTTACCGGAATCTGGTAGTGGATTTCAGAAACATCCCCATCATGAAACAAACCGGCTGCCCGGTTGTCATCGATGCTACCCATTCGCTCCAGAAACCGAGCGCGGAAAAAGGTGTCTCCGGAGGAGATCCCGAATTTATTCCGGTCATGGCCAAGGCGGGAGTGGTTGCCGGCGCCAACGGTGTTTTCATGGAGATTCATCCCGATCCCGGTACAGCCCTCTCTGACGGTAAAAACCTGCTAGCCATAAAAAACTTGAAAGATCTGTTAATTCAATTGAAAAAAATATATAATGTAATTTAATGAACATCGTTGAAACCGGCCGAAAAGTTCTGGGAATTGAAGCCAAGGCCATTGAATCAGCCATACAAAAACTGGATGAAGAATTTGAAAAAGCCGTTAATATTCTGTTCAAAGCCAAGGGAAGAATCGTTATTACCGGTATGGGAAAATCCGGAATTATCGGAAGAAAAATTTCCGCCACCCTCACCTCAACCGGTACTCCATCTGTCTTCTTACACCCCTCCGAAGCCCTGCACGGTGATATTGGAATCATTCATTATGACGATGCAGTCGTGGCCCTCTCCACCAGCGGAGAGACCTTTGAAGTCATCCGGTTGATCAATTATATCAAACGGATCGGAGTCAAATTAATTGCCCTGGTGGGTTCTCCCACCTCCACCCTGGCTCTTCAGAGTGATGTGTTTATCGATTGCAGCATCGAAAAAGAAGCCTGTCCCATTGGCTTTGTACCCACCACCTCAACCACCCTGACCCTGGCGATCGGTGATGCGATTTCGATCGCTCTGATGGAAAAAAAGGGATTCAATGAAGAGGATTTTCGGAATTACCATCCCGGTGGTTTCATCGGGAAAAAATTACTGAAAGTAAAACATCTGATGCATTCGGACCATGAACTTCCCATTGTTAAAGCAGACCTCAATATAAAAGCGGTGATCAAAACCATAGATGAAAAGCATTTTGGGGTTGCCCTGGTGGTTGATGATTCAAACCGGTTAATCGGAATTATCACCGATGGCGATTTGCGCCGACTCATGTTGAAGGGAGTGGATTTCTCCACAACCACTGCCCGGGATAACATGTCCGAAAATCCACTGACTATCGGAGAAAATCAACTGGCTGTTGAAGCATTGAAAATATTGGAAGATCACTTGATCACCTCACTGGTGGTAATGGATGAGCAGAATAATCTCAAGGGACTTTTGCACTTGCATGACCTATGGAGAACGGAGATGATATAATGGATCAAAAGGAACTTGCCAAACAGGTGAAATTGATTATCATGGATGTTGACGGAACCTTATCGGATGGACGGTTTTTTATGCTTCCCAACGGAGATGTTATCAAATCTTTCGATGTCAAGGATGGAACCGGTATCATATTTGCCGGTCTGGCCGGAATTAAGACCGCCATCATATCAGGGAAGTCCTCAGAGGCAGTGAAAAAGCGCGCCGAGGAACTTCAAATTGATGATTACTTTGAGGGGGCTACCAACAAGAGCATTCCCTTTAATCAATTGTTAGAAAAGTATCAGTTAAAAAAAGAGGAAGTGGCCTACATCGGTGATGATATCGGAGATGCCGAAGTCATGGGCATGGTGGGTTTTTCCGCAGCAGTCGGGGATGCTCATCCTCTAATCAAGCGTATTTCCCATTATATTGCCAAGCGCTACGGTGGAAGAGGAGCAGTCAGGGAAGTGATTGACTTTATCCTGGATGTTCAGGAAAAATGGCCTTCCATTTTCACTGAATTGAAAAACTCCAAGGATGCCGATGACATTCTAAAAAAGATAAATTCTTGAAAACAGCGATCTTGCTCCCAGCCGACACAAAATCCCCATGAACAACATTTACTTTATTTCAGATATTCATCTGGGTTTTGAAAACAGTAAAAATGAACAACTGAAAAGGATAAACCTTCATGCCTTTTTGGAGCATATTGAGAAGGATGCCCGAGAACTGTATATCCTGGGGGATCTTTTCGATTTCTGGTTCGAGTGGTATCACGTAATCCCCAAGTACTGGTTCCCTTTTTTGCACCGCTTCAGGAAAATGACCGAAGCCGGAATCACAATCAATTTAATCAAGGGCAATCATGATTTCTATCCGGGAGAATACCTGCAAAAGGAAATTGGCCTGGTTTGTCATTCGGAGTCCAGTGAATTCACCCTGAACCACAAACGTTTTTTTGTTGCCCACGGCGACGGCTTGGCCAGGAATGACCGGAGATACCGGTTTTTAAAAAAAATCATTCGCAACCCGGCATCTATTTTTTTGTATAAAACATTCATCCCGGCAGACCTGGGCATACAAATGGCCAAATGGACCTCCGTTTCCAGTCGGAGCTTCCCGTCAAAAAAAAAATCCTCCTGGTGTGAAGAGTATTTCCAGTTTGCCCGGAATAAGTTTGAAGAAGGATTTGATTACGTGATTCTGGGACACCTCCATATTCCCATGATCCGGGAAAGCGATGAAAAAATTTATGTAAACTGCGGAGACTGGATTCAATCATTCAGCTATGCCTGTTATGATCAAAAAAACCTGATCCTTGACTTCTGGACTCAATAACAGACATTTTTGGAGCCGGAGTAATTTAACCGTGGTTTTTGGGGGGAATGTGGCTCATGGCCCTTTCGGCCATGGCCGTAATGGTTAAACTCGGGTTGACTCCCAGATTGGCTGGTATTATCGAGCCATCCACCACATACAAATGTTCATAACCGTATACACGGTGATACTTGTCAATGACCCCTGAGTCGCGGTCCTGTCCCATGATACAGCCGCCTAATATATGAGCAGTCATGGGGATATTCAGGATGGTTTCATTGATTCCGTTCTGGGGAAGGGCATCGATCTTCTCGGCAATTTTGCGGGCGGTCTGATTGGCAGTCGGGATATAATTGGGGATCCGCCAACCATCATTTCTGGATGCAATGACTTTTCTGAATAATGACCACCACCGGCGTCGGCGACTGAGAGTGAGATAATTATTCAGGGTCTGCATGACAAGCAGAATGATCGATTTTTTGGCCTTGCCAAAAGGCCAGAGCACCCGGATTGTATTGAGGGGTGACTTCAAACAGGTCCAGAAAAATTTCAGGATACGGGGAACCCGGGTACCCCCATCCACCATGGGAACACCCAGCATCAATAAAAGATCTGAGCCCGGAGGATACCGGAGTACTTGAATATGGGTGTTTTCATCAACCTGAAGTTCTGAAGTAATAGCAATACCACTGGGTTTTAAATTTTTACTCTTTTTTACAGTCAGTCCGGCCAGGGTCTCGCTGTTGGTTCGAACCATATGCCCCAGCCGGGGGGACAAATCGGGAAGATGCCCTTTTTCCCTGCACTTCATTAGCAAATCAAGGGTTCCGATAACTCCGGCGGCTAATACCACTCCCCTGGCTTTGAGTATTTTCTTTCTCCTGATCCATAAATCGGTTACCTTTTCCGCTTCAAGAACATATCCTCCGTTGCCAGCCGGATTTATGTCAATCACCTGGTGTTCGGAAATGATATCCAGACCCATTTGTTCCCCCAGATACAGATAATTTTTGTCCAGGGAATTTTTTCCATCCCCCCTGCATCCGACCATACAATGTCCGGTTTTGCCGCAACCGGTCCGTGAAGGGCCTTTTCCATTAAAATATGGATCCGGAACCTTGACCCCGGGTTCACCAAAAAAAACACCGACTTCAGTTGAACGAAAATATCCTGATCGATTGATTTCACTGCCGTATTCCCGTAGCAGGGTATCCGCCTGGCAGGTTCCGGGATTGGTGGTCACTCCCAGCATTTTTTTGGCCACTTCAAAATGAGGATGCAGCACGGCCTCCCAATCAGACTCCAGCTGCATCCAGGCCGGATCCCGGTAAAACGAAGCGGGAGGTTCCAGCAGGGTATTTCCATAAACCAGGCTCCCCCCTCCAACCCCACTCCCACCCAGGATTAGAACATCATTTAATAAATACAGACGCTGGATACCATAGCAAAAAATTCTGGGCGCCCATAGATATTCCCATACCTCCCAGTTGCTCCGTGGAAAATCAGCAGGCTGGTATCTCCGGCCACATTCCACCACACAAACCCGGTAACCCTTCTCGATCAGACGAAGTGCACATACGCTTCCCCCAAAACCGGATCCGATAATCACATAATCATATTCCAGGTTGACAGGGTTTGGAGATTTCTCGGTTTTCATGGTCCTATCACCGGAACCGTCCGGTCACTATCCATCAACACAGTCAAACTGGCCCGGCTGCCCTGGCTCCGAACGGCCTGACCCACAGCCTCCTGCAGGGAATGAAACGAACGGATGAATATAGATTCCAGTTGAGATTCCGGCAGTTCGGTGACCCCCCAGATTTCAGCCCGCGCCAAGGTCTGAGCAATCTTGACCGCTTTGTGGTATCCGAGTTTATACCCACTCTCAACCGCCTTCAGAACGTCCTGAGGGGTATTGAATCCGGACAATAAATCAAAAAATGCCGGAGGACCTATTCCCTCCCGGCAGGGTGAGACCAGAATAAGAATACCCCCGTCCTTTAATATCAATTTTGCATTTTCAAGAGAATTCTGGGCCTGATACAGATTGATATCTTTGGGGGGAAGCACCACGGCAATCACAATATCCGACCGGTTCCGGACTTTTACGGAAAAAATCGATTCCGCCTTTCTAACGGCTGCCATAAAAGAATCATGAATATGACCCGCAGTGACGGCAAAGATATTGTTCTTGAGATCCAGCACGGTCTGAATCGAAAATATGTCTTTATTCCCCAGGCAACGCAGGGAATCAACCATATCTTCATGAACCGGATTTCCCCTCAGTTTCAAGGAACAGGAATCCTGACTCATGGCGAATCTATGGTTCTGTTCAATGGTATGATATCCGGCAATACCCGGGAAAAAGGACTTTCTCCCTCCGGTGTATCCGGCAAAATAATGGGGCTCTACAGAACTGATGACCACCAGTTTCCGGGCCTGATGAACATGACGGTTTATCCATATCTCATGCCCGGTCCGGGAATGACCCGCCTTTACCAATTCATCTTCGTTCCGGGCATCATGGATGAGAATACAGTCTTTAAATTCCAAATAAAAACGTCCCATAATACCCTGCAATTCCTCTGGGGTGGGAGAACGATGGGTTCCGGTGGCAATCATGAATTTGATATCCTTATCCCTTATGATGTCATAAACTGATTCCAGTACAACTGCAGTCGGAGTGGGCCGGGTGGCATCATTGATGATAAAAAAAAATTCCTGCCCGGAATTCATGAACTCTTCGACCGAAACCGAATTGAGCGGGTTGGCCAGTGCCTGACGGAAAAGGTCGGATTGGACCCGGGAGGGATGCTCTCTGGCAGTTACGATCTCGGTTTGAATACCAACGGGTATTTCAATCGAAATACGATGGCGGTGATACGGTAATTCAATCTTCATTCTTATCTATACCGGGAATCAAGTATCCAGAACTTCTCTGATTTTTATGGTTAAATCAGTTGCATTAAACGGTTTTTGAATAAAAGCGATATCTTCCCCTTCCATATCATACTGGGAAATAACACGAAGTGTGTAACCGGACATGTAAAGCACTTTCAGCTGGGGCTTTTTTTGGGATAAGCGTTTGGCCAGCTCGCTTCCGCTCATGCCAGGCATGACCACATCGGTAATCAGCAAATCAATCTCATTGGCTTTTCTCTCCCAGATGGAAAGGGTTTCGTTTCCACTGCTGGCCACCAGAACCTGATAACCGCTCTGGGTCAGGATATCCACTATCATTTCACGAACCGTCATGTCATCTTCTACCACCAGGATGGTCTCAGTTCCGGTTGGAAACACCGCCAGCTCCGGAGAGCTGGCAATATTATCAGCCGGTTCATCCACCAGGGGAAGATAAATCTTGAAGATGGTTCCTTGATTAACCTCACTGTAACAGGTAATATGACCGCCGCTTTGCCTGGTAATTCCATACACCATAGAGAGCCCCAGACCGGTTCCTTCTCCATTGGTCTTGGTGGTAAAGAAAGGTTCAAAAATCTTGGAAAGGGTTTCCTCATTCATGCCAGAACCGGTATCACTGAACATCATCAAGACATAGGGGCCCGCTTTTACATAGGGATACTTGTGAACATATTTCTCATCCAGCAGACAAGTTTTGGTCTCAATACTGAGTTTCCCTCCCTGGGGCATGGCATCCCGGGAATTAACGGCCAGGTTCATGATAATCTGTTCGATTTGAACCGGATCCGCCTTGATGTTGTCGATATCCGGTCCGGGAATAAACTCAAACTCTATATCCTCTCCCAATATTCGCTGCAACATTTTGGAAAAATTCTTGATGACTGTATTGAGATTGATTATCCGGGGCTTGGTGATGGCTTTCCGGCTAAAGGCCAGAAGTTGCTGGACCAGGGTGGTGGCCCGATCCGAAGCCTTTAGAATTTGCTGGATGTAATCCCGGCAGGGGTCATCAACCGGAATTTTTATATTGATCAGGCCCACATAACCGATTATCGAAGTGAGTATATTATTAAAGTCATGGGCAATTCCCCCGGCCAGCCTGCCGATACCTTCAAGTTTCTGGGCCTGAAGCAATTGCTTTTCCAGCTGCTTTCGTTCTGAAATGTCCTGAACAATGCCCAGAACCCCGATACCGTCTTTGTACTTGATATAAGAAACCGAGGCTTCCACTTCGATTTCTTTATTATCCCTGGAAAGGGCGGTGAATTCATACTTCGGTTCCAGCTTGATTCCCTGGGCTAATTTCCTGACCCGGTCTTCAACTAAAAAACGGCTCTTGGGGGCAACCAGGTCAATGAAATCGAAATCCGGGTCATTCACATCCTCCAGGGTCAGCTTAAACATATCACTGAACTTCTTATTGATGATTTCAAATTTACGGTTGAACAACACGTAAATGCTATCATTCTGGGATTCAATCAGCTGCCGATACCGCTCTTCACTCTCCTTTAATGATTGCTCAAGTATTTTTCGTTCGCTGATATCCCGAATCCTTTCAATCTCCGCTTCGAGCTCCCGGATTCTATCCTGGGCTTTTTTAAATTCCCCGACAACCTTTTTCGGGTTTTTATCCATTTACGATTCCCCGGGTCAATTCACTATTGGAATACTGAATCTCATCATATGTCTTAGCCAAGTTCACCACCGTTATTTCAATACTTGAATATCATAGAAAATTTGGAATCCATTGTCAATTTCAGAAGTGTACAGTTCAGCTGATAAAGATAGCAGCTTAAAGAATCATGATTATCAGACTGAACGATGAATTCTCAGAAGATCGGTCAAAATCGAATATCCGGTTTCAATTTTACCGGCTCCGGCCCCGACCACAGTGATATCGCCCATTAAATCGGTGGAAAAGGTAATGGCATTGGTGGCCCCCATAATACCGGCCAGGGGATGGGTCAGGGGTACCATTTCCGGTGATACAGAAGCGGTAATCGTCCCGTTCTTCTTTTCCACTGAACCGATTAACTTCCAACGGGATCTCTTTTCCCGGGCCTTCTCGATGTCATCGGCTGAAATACGGGTGATTCCTTGACATTGAACATCGGAGATGCGCAATGAGGCATCCATGACTGCATTGGCCAGGATGGTCACCTTTCCCCTGGCATCGTATCCTTCCACATCGCCGGCGGGATCAGCCTCGGCATAACCGAGTTCCTGGGCCTTTTTCAGTGCCTCATCATAGCTCATACCAATTTCCATCTGGGTAAGGATGTAGTTGGTGGTTCCATTCAGAATGCCCCTGGCTTTGGATACCTCGCACCCGGCTAATGGACCATCGGCAAGATTCAACACCGGGGTTCCGCTCATGACCGTACCTTCAATGAAAAAATCTACCCCTTTCTCAGCTGCCAGGGATTTCATCTCCCGGTAGGCCAGGGCTGCCGGACCTTTATTGCTGGTTACCACATGCTCCCCGTTTTGAAAAGCGGTTTTACAATGCGAGATGGCCGGCTCTCCGGATTCAAGATTGGTAAAAGTCAACTCACAAATAACAGTAGCCCTGGATTCCTTGATCAGGGTCATGCTATCCCAGTCTTTCACAGTCTGCGAAAATTTGGTTTCTGATTGGACCGAGGCCAGCAGGTCCTCCAGATTTAATCCGTTCGGATTGTAAACCGTGCCCCACATCAGGTCACTGACGCCTACCACTTCAAATTCAAATCCGTATTTCTTTTTCAAGAAATCTCTTTTTGATATTAAAATTTCAGCCAAACCCTGCCCGACCGTACCAAAGCCCAATATGACAATTCTATGTATCATGGTTGTCCTCCTTTTCAAAAGTCATTCAACGATGAGAAATGGTGGCAAAACGTGCAGGATGCCCCAGTCTCATTATCTCTTTGACATCA
>DAOVIP010000424.1 GCA_030671465.1 Candidatus Aminicenantota bacterium
GCCTATAATCTCTATTCACAGGGCCGTTTTTACTGGAGAAAACGAACCGAAGAAGGATTTAAAAAATCAGTTGAATATTATAACCAGTCACTGAAAGTAGATCCTGATTATGCATTGGCCTATGCCGGTTTGGCCGACACATACAGCGTTATGGCCTGGAATAGATATCTTCCCCAGAAGCAAGGATTTACAAAAGCCAAAACAGCTGCACTCAAGGCAATTAAACTGAACAATAGATTAGCTGAAGCACACAATTCTTTAGCTTATATATTGCTGGATTATGAATGGAATTTTGAAGAAGCCAAACAGGAATTTGAGAAAGCCATCCAGTTGAATCCGGGTTATGCCAACGCCTATCACTGGTATGCCCGTTACTTTGTTTATCAGGGAAATTCTGATAAGGCAATTTTAATGGCGAAACGAGCCCTGGAACTGGATCCGTTATCACCCTCTTTTAATTATTTTTTGGCTGTACTCTATTATTGGTCCCATCAATATGACCGGAGCATAACATTGCTGAAAAAAGGGATCGATATGCACCCTGATTTTATTGAAAATCATCACCTTCTAGGCGGGCTTTACCTGGAAAAATCCATGTATGAGAAGGCCCTGGATGAATTTGAAGTTTACGAACCTCCTCTCAAACTTGAATTCTGGAAACTTGTCATAGAGGCCGGCAAGGGGAAGACAAAAAAGCTTGAAGCATTTCTTGATAAGTATGCAAATGATAAGATAACCCTCAAAATTTCTCCCTTTGAAAAGGCTCAAGCGTATGCTTGGGTAGGTAATATCGATAAGGTTTTCGAATGGCTCGAAAAAGCTTATGAAACCAGAGATCCACAGATACTTTATTTAAGAGCCATTCCGCAACTTAAAAAATATCACACTGACAACAGGTTCAAAAATTTATTGAAAAAAATCGGATTGGAAAAATGATTGATATGAACAATCAACATGACCACCCGTATTTGTTAATTAATAATAAATATAGTTTAAGGAGAACAACATGAGAATAAATCGATCAAAAATATTAATTTCCGGTTTGATTATTTTTTTATTGAGTGCCTTTTCATTGGCTGGAACCGAATCAAAAGCCCTGATCCTGCAGGAGATGAGCTGGGTGGATGTTCAGGAATATCTGAAAAGCAGTGATATGGTAATTATTCCCCTGGGTTCCACGGAACAGCATGGCCCCCATCTGCCCCTGGGAACCGATTATTATGAAGCTATGGAAATAACCAAAACAATATCCGAACAAACCGGGGTAATTGTGGCACCGGTTCTTTGGGTGGGTTACAGTCTTTATCATTCGGGTTTTCAGGGAACCCTGAGTCTCAAACCCGAAACCATGGAGCAGGTTCTCTTTGAAACCGTGGAGATGTTGATGAAATACGGTTTTGATCGTTTTATGTTCTTCAATTACCATGGGGGGAATAATATCGTCCAGTCAAAAGTGATCCACCGCATCAACCACACCACCGAGGCAATTGCCATTTCCATCGGCCACGGAAGCACCCTGCAGAAAGAGGCAGATGAGGAGGAAGAATTTTTCGACTGGCATTCCGGGAAAAACGAAACCTCCATCATGTTATATCTCAGGCCTGATCTGGTCAGAATGGATAGGGCCAAAAAACCCAAAATTACCTTTACTCCGAAAATGAAAGAACTCAGAGAATTGGCAAAAAAATATCCGGAATTATTGGAAGTCTGGAGTTCTCTTCTGGGAGTGCCGGCTATAACCAAAAAGGAGGGCGCCAGCCACGAGCTTTCCAACAATGGCATCTGGTCTTTCAGTGATCCGAATGAAGCCACCATAAAAATCGGTAAACAAACCGTTAACAAAATGATCAAAAAAGCGGTGAAATTCATCAAAGCCTGGAAGTTAGCCAAAAAATAAACCATGGTCAAACAGGAACTCTCAGGAAAAAAAACCATTGGAATTCTGGGCGGTATGGGACCGGAAGCCACAGTCAACTTATTTAACTTAATTGTAAGCTTAACCAAAGCAGAAAAAGATAATGAGCATATACCTATTATCATAATAAACAATCCAAAGATCCCCGATCGTACCGATGCAATTATAAATGATAGGGAATCTCCTCTGCCCAGTTTAATCAAAGCAGCTCAGAAGCTTGAAAAAGTCGGAGCCGATTTTATTGTAATGCCCTGTATTACTGCTCACTACTATTACCATGAGATCAA
>DAOVIP010000176.1 GCA_030671465.1 Candidatus Aminicenantota bacterium
ATCAAGTAATAAATGTAAACATGGCTTCAGGTGTAAGAGAAGTGAGTGTGAAACGTGGACATGATCCAAGAGAATTTCCCCTGGTAGTTGCTGGAGGAGCTGGGCCACTACATGCCTGTATGATTGCTCGGGAATTGGAAATTCCCATTATGATCATTCCTAAGGAATCATCAATATTTTGCGCTGCAGGAATGTTAATGTCAGATTTAAAACACAACTTTGTCAGAACCTATTCAACCATCCTAAGTAACATAAATAAGCATAAATTTAAAACCATTTTTGATGAAATGGAAAAAGAAGCTGAAAAATTGCTTAAAGAAGAGCTCATTCCAGAAAAATCTATTCAGTTTGTTTATTCTCTTGATATGAGATATCTCAAACAATACCATGAAATGAATGTCGTTATCACCAAAATAGAAATAGAGAAAGAAAACATAGAAAGTATAGCCAGCAAATTTCATCCTGAACATTTTCGACTCTATGGATACTCTCTTGAAAAAGAAAACACTCCGATTGAGCTCATAAACCTGCGGCTACTGAGTATCGGGAAAACAAAGAAGCCAAAATTCAAACAAGAAGAATATAATGGAGAGGATCCTTCTGGGGCTTTCAAGAAAGAGAGAAAAGTTTGGCTACCTTTAAAACATATTTTTGAAACGGTTCCGGTTTATGACGGAGCCCAAATACGGTATGGGAATAGAATTGAAGGACCAGCAATAATAGAGCAGATTAATACAACTACTTTTGTTACCCCTGATTACAGTGTTTTATGTGATAAATATGGAAGTTATACGATGTATTTGAAATCAAAAGAAGAAGAAATTTCAAAAAATATATTATACTAAGGAAATTTTCATGAAAATAGATAAAATATTGGTTTCCGTGTTTCAACGCAGGTTTAAATCAATCACCGAGGAAATGAGCATAGTTTTGACCAGAACCACCAGATCACCAATTTTATGTGAAGCAAAAGACTTTGTTACTGGATTATATGATAATAAAGGAAAGATGCTTGAACAAACTGAAAATCTTCCCATTCTCTCATTTTCACTGGGACCAGTGTGTGAATACATCGTTAAATATTTCGGAGATGAAATCTATCCTGGGGATGTTATTTTCCATAATGATGTATTTTCCATGGGAAATCAGAATAATGATGTGGCAGTTTACAAACCTATATTCCATAAAGATAAACTGGTTGCCTGGGCAGCAGCAAAAGGACATCAAGCAGATATTGGAGGTGCGGTGGCTGGGGGATACAATCCCAGGGCAACCGAAGTATGGCAGGAGGCACTCAGAATACCGCCGGTAAAAGTTTATGAAAAAGGTAAACTAAGAAAGGATGTTTGGGATCTGATTTTTGCCAATATTAGATTTGAGATTGTTGAAGCTGATATGAGAGCCCAGATAGGTTCCTGTGTTGTAGGAGAAAGAGGAATCTTAAAGTTAATTGAAAAATATGGAATCGAGGTCTTTAAATCTCACAAGCATTATCTCTTTGATTCCACCGAAAATATGATGAAAGCAGAGATAAGGACAATCCCCAATGGAATATACCAAGGAGAGGCAACTGTTTACTACGATGGAAGAACTCCGGGCTCAAAATACAAGATAAGAGTAAAAATAACTGTCAAGGATGAACAAATCATCTTTGACTACTCAGATACAGATCCTCAAACCCAGGGTTTTGTAAATGGAACCTTTACTTCCAGTGCAAGTGCTACTCTGCTAACTTTCTTACAAATGGTTAATCCTGACATACCCCATAATGACGGAATGGTAAGGCCTCTAAAGATTATTATTCCAACAGGAACAATTTTGAATGCTAAGTATCCAGCAGCCACAACCTTTGGTAACCATCTATGCCCCCCAAATGCAGATGCAATAATACGGGCCTTATCTCAGGCAATTCCCGAAAGGATAACCGCTGGATGGAACCAATTATTGTGTTATCTGACAACCGGGTATGATCAAAGAAAAAAGGATAATTATGTTGATATAGGTTTTATTGGATTAAAGGGTGGTTCTGGAGGAACCAATGGAGTAGATGGCTATGATCACATCGGCATGATTGATGCCAGTGGAGGAGTATTGGATCAAGATTATGAAATGTTTGAACAGCAGACTCCACATCTGCTGTTAAAACATGAATACTGGAAAGACTCTGCTGGAGCAGGTCAGTGGAGAGGCGGTCTTGGAGTGGAAACTGAATTTAAGATCGGGGGAGAAAAAACCAAAGTAGTAACCTTTGGAGATGGAGATGTAGAACCTGCCTTTGGACTTTTTGAAGGAAAAGCTTCAACCTTGAATAAAATAGAACTCCAATATCCTGACGGAAAAATCTACCAAACAACCACCAAAGATCTGATAGAACATGTTCCAGCTGGGACTACACTCTTTCAACAAGCCGGAGGTGGAGGTGGTTATGGTAATCCCTTTTTGCGAGATGCCCAAAAAGTAGCTCATGAAGTCAGGAATGGAGTTATCAGTTTAAAACAGGCCAAAGAGAGTTATGGAGTTGTGATAGATCCGGAGAATTATCAGATGGATATTGAAGCAACTAAAAGGTTAAGAGGGAAAAATAAATTAAGAATAGATAATAAGGAGGATAATAAAAAATGAAGCCTAGAGAAAACAAGTACCCTCATATTTTTCAACCGGGAAAAATCGGGAAAATGGAAGTAAAAAATCGAATTAAGTATGCTTCCACTGAAACCAATTTTAATTTTGGTGATGGTTTTGTAGCAGATAAAGAAGTAGCTTATATGGAGGCCCAGGCCCGGGGCGGTGCTGGAATAGTTACCACCCAAGGAGCCTTTACTGATCCGCGGGGTGAAGGACAGGGTTATGTTGGCATGATGGGTATCTGGGATGATAAGTTCATCCCAGGATTAAAAAAGATTTCTAATGTCATTCATAAACATGATGCCAAAGCAGTACTTCAATTAATGCATTGTGGCAGAGTCGGAGGTATTAACCTTGAATACACCGTTGGACCTTCGGTTGTAAAACAACGAATACCACGTTTCCGTGAACCTGTGGAAATGTCCAAAGAACAGATTGAAATTGCTATTAAAGAACATGTTGAAGGTGCCAGACGTTGTGTTGAGGCCGGGTATGATGCAGTGGAAATTTCAGGTATTGTTGGCTATCTGATTTCCAATTTTGTTTCCAGTTACACAAACCTGCGTGTGGACGAATATGGAGGAAATGTTGAGGGAAGATCCAAATTCATGACTGATATTATCAGCGGTATCCGAAAGGAAGTTGGACCAGACTACCCCATTATCATCCGGCTCTGTGCTGATGAGCTGCTGCATGATCGTGGTGGTAATACAGCTGAAGAATCACTCCAAGTCATCAAACTAGCGGAAAAAGCTGGTGTAGACTGCCTTTCAGTTACAGCTGGCTGGCAGGAATCAGCTGTTTCTGTGATTTCACGGGATTGTAAAATGGGACAATGGTTGTATCTGGCAAAAAAGGTAAAAGAAGCACTGAAACCTGAAACCAGAGTATCAATGGCCTATAGATTATTCCTGCCAGAGTATTCTGAAGAGGCAATAGCCAAAGGTGAATTGGATTTTTGGGAGATGTGCCGGCCCATGATAGCCGACCCCAATCTTCCCAATAAAATTGCTCAAGATCGACAGGGCGAAATCATTCCCTGTATGGCCTGTAATCTTTGCCTGGCCAGGCTCTTCCGGGATGCTGAGTTAAACTGCATGGTGCGTCCTTCACTGGGTCATGAATCCGAACCCGAATGGGGCTTTTATGGATTTCCCAAAACCGAACATCCCAAAAAGGTATGGATCATTGGGGCAGGTATTGCTGGAATGCAGGCAGCAGCCATCGCTGCTGAAAAAGGCCACCAGGTAACCATCACTGAAAAAAATCCGCGGGTGGGTGGACAAGCAGCAACAGCATCAGCAGGCCCACATGGTGATAAAGAGTTTATGCGCCTGGTTAATTATTTAAGGAAGTACTGTGATTGGGGAAAAGTGAAATTTGAAATGGGAAAAGAAGTAACGCCCGATGATGTCAAGAATAGTGATGCCGATTATATAATAGTAGCAACTGGAGCAGTGCCAAAAAGTGATATTCCGGGAACTGACAGGGAAAATGTGGTCAGTTGTTTAGATGTAATGAACAAAAATGTTCCAACCGGGAAACGGGTGGTTATTCTCGGTTCCAGTGGAATTGCCATTTCTACAGCCCTGTTCCTTATCGAAGAAGGGGGTTATGAAATTTCTCTGGTACACAGCGGTAAAAAACCGGGTGCCGATGTTAATCCCAGTTATATCTGGCGTTACATGTCCAAACTTAAAGAAGGAAAGGTTAACCAGGTCCGTTTTGCTAAACCAAAAGAGATCACTGAGAAAGGAGTCTTGGTAGAGACCCAGGAAGGGGAGATGATGATCGAGGCTGATACAGTTATTCTCGCTGATATGTACCCGGTAAACGATCTCAGTAATACAAAGGATGGAATTTATACCATAGGTGATGCTGTAATTCCACGGCGAGGAAATTCGGCTATCCTGGATGGTTACAAAATGGGAATGAGATTATAAGAAGGAGGTAAAAAATGATACCCAGAATAGACGTCTTTAAATGTAATGGCTGTGGTGTTTGTGTCAAACGCTGTCCCCCGCAGATCATGGGGCTTATAAAAAATAAAGCAGCAATTTTGGTAGATTTATGTGAAGAATGTGGGATCTGTGCTGAGTTTTGTCCGATTGATGCAATACATTTCCGTTTACCCAACAAGGGTGTTGAATTAAACCATGAGTGTTATGAGTCTCCACGGATTGACAGACCAAACCCGGGAAACTGGGGAGTTGGTGTAGTAAGAGGGTATGATGGTGAAGGTCATCATATAAAGGAGGATTAAAAAATTAAAGTTAATAAAATTGATCACATCTGTATTGCGGTAAAAAACCTGGAAGAAGCCAAAAAAATCTGGGAACCTTTGATGGGAAAGAGTAAACCAGATGATGAATACATCGATGAACCAGAAAAAATTAA
>DAOVIP010000472.1 GCA_030671465.1 Candidatus Aminicenantota bacterium
ACCATCCTCTTTATCGGGTTATCACTCTTCTTTCTGTTGAGAAGGATTCTGGTCTCGGATCTAAGAAAGGCTTCAAGCCTGGCCGACTATTTGTTGATCCTGATCGGGGCTGCCACTTTTTTAAGCGGTTATTTTTTAACCCACGGCACTCTTGACCACATCCCATTCTTTCTGGACCATATGCAAACCCTTCACATATTCAGCGGAGAGTTCATGATTGTCATGTCCATTTTTCTGTTCTTGAGTTCACGCCTGGACAAAAAAAAATGCACCGGATGTGCAGCCTGTGAGTCCAGCTGTCCGACCGGAACCCTGGAATCCCGGGATAGCGGCAAAACCAGGATTTTTTCCTACTCCCATTATTTGTGTATCAGCTGCGGAGCCTGTATTCAGGCCTGCCCGGAAAATGCCGCTGAATTGAGACACAAAATCGCCTTACAGCGGTTATTTCAATTCCGCTCTCCACAACCAATCCGAACCGTTGATCTACAGGCCTGCCCCAGTTGCAACACCCTTTTTGCCCCAGAACTGCAACTGGACCAGATTTCCCGTCTGATCAGCGATGATTATATATTTTTATGCTCCCGCTGCAAAATGGTTAATGCAGCGGACCGCTTTCAGCAACTGGTTCCCGGATTTAAAAAACCAAAAAGATGACCCAGGGGATTGAAATCATGGTCTTTTTTTTATAGAATAAAGGATTGTCATTTTGTATTCAAATAACACAATAATAAGATGAGACATGAATTAGATTATATATTCCGACCCCGCTCGGTGGCCGTTATCGGTGCTTCCCGCCGAAAAGGCAGTATCGGACGTGAAATTCTGCACAAGCTCTTGATGTATGAATTCAACGGAAAGGTGTTTCCGGTCAATCCCACCGCCCAGGTCATTCACTCCATAAAGTCCTACTCCACTATTCTGGATGTCCCGGATGCGGTTGACCTAGCCATTATCATTATCCCCAAGGAATCCGTAAAAGAAGTCGTCCGCCAGTGTGGCGAAAAAGGAGTCAAGGGACTGATTGTCATCACGGCCGGATTTTCCGAGACCGGGCCGGTAGGCAGAATCCGCGAACAGGAAGTCCTGAAAGTGGTGCGTGAATACGGTATACGTATGATCGGGCCCAATTGTTTCGGAGTTGTGAATGCCGACCCGGAAATCAATTTAAATGCCACTTTTGGTAAAACATCGCCCACTCATGGCAATGTGGGATTCATCACCCAGTCCGGTGCCATGGGCGAAGCCATCATGAACCATGCCAATGAACTAGGTATCGGCTTTTCAATCATTGCCAGCATCGGTAACAAGGCTGATATTTCCTCCAATGATGTTCTGGAATATCTCAAAAATGATCCCAACACCGATGTGATCCTGATGTATCTGGAAAATTTCGGTAACCCCCGGAATTTTACCCGAATTGCCCGCGAAGTCTCTCGCCTGAAACCCATTGTTGCGGTTAAATCGGGCCGCACCAAACTGGGTGCCAAAGCAGCTTCATCCCATACCGGGGCACTGGCTGGAATGGATGTGGGTGTGGATGCATTGTTCGAGCAGACCGGGGTCATCCGGGTGGACACCATTGAAGAATTATTCGACGTGGCAGCAGCACTGTCTTCTCAACCGGTTCCCAAGGGGAACAAGGTGGTGGTGGTCACCAATGCCGGGGGCCCTGGTATCCTGGCCACCGATGCCCTGGTCAATTCCGGAATGGAGATGCCCAATTTAACCCCGTCCACGGTCAAGGAATTACGGAATTTTATTACCGATGAAGCTTCC
>DAOVIP010000355.1 GCA_030671465.1 Candidatus Aminicenantota bacterium
TCTCCGGAACATGTTTTCCGAATTGGATCCATCACCAAGCAGTTTACTGCGGCAGCAATCATGATGTTGGCTGAAGAGGGGAAATTGAAGGTCAACGATCCTATTGACAAATATCTGGATAAGTATCCCACTCATGGCCACACCATCACCATCGAACACCTTTTGAACCATACCTCGGGAATTCGAAGTTACACCGGAATGACTGAATTCTGGGAAAAACACATGCGACTGGACATGACCGTTGAAGAATTGATAGATTTTTTCAAAAAGGAACCCATGGATTTCCAGCCCGGAGAACGGTGGTTATACAATAATTCCGGTTATTTTCTGCTGGGAGCCATCATTGAAAAGGTCAGCGGAAAATCCTATCCGGAATTTATCCGGAAGCGGATTTTTCAGCCCCTGGGTATGAATAACTCTTATTATGGGAGCCACCTGACTATCATTCCCCACCGTACAGCCGGTTACCAAAAAACCAAAAAGGGATTTGATAATTGCAATTTTATGAGTATGAAGCTTCCCTATGCGGCCGGCTCACTGCTCTCTACGGTGGATGATCTCTATACCTGGAATCGGGCCCTGGCCTCGGGCCGGGTGGTTTCCGAATCTTCTCTGGGAAAAATGATCACCCCCACCAGGTTGAACAATGGTAAAGTCCAGAACTACGGTTACGGTCTGGGCGTATCCGATTTTTTCGGCAGCCGCTTGATCGGTCATGGCGGGGGTATAAACGGGTTTTCAACCTATGCCATGCGAATAGCGGATAAGGGTATATTTGTGGTGGTTTTAATCAATTGCCCGGGTATGGAACCCGCTCCGACCTTCATTTCCCAGTGGATTGCCGCCCTGCTGATGGGGAAACCGCTGATTGAAAAAAAGCCTGTTCAGGTAGCAGACGAGATTCTGGAATCCTATGTGGGAATTTATAAAATTGCCGAAGGGGATTACCGGGAAGTGATCAAAGAAGGCAATAGGCTTTTTACCCAACGAGGCGGAGGCCTTAAATATCAGATATTCCCCGAATCCAGTAACAGGTTTTACTATAAGCTGTCTTTTTCCCGCCTCAATTTTGTCTGTGATAAGGATGGCCGGGTGATCAAGATGGTCATGCAGCGGCCCGAGGGAGATGAGGAAGCGGTTAGAGTGGATAAAAAGGATGAAATAGAATCACCGGCTGTTTCCCCTTACTCCGAATTAACCGGGGAGTACGGGGAAAAGGAGGGATTCAAGATGAAAATTTTCGAGACCGGAGGCAAGCTAATGGCCCAGGGACCCGGGCAACAGCCTCTTGGAATCTCAATCGAGAAAAAAGATATCTATACCAACAAAGACGCCAATATAAGGCTGGAATTCCAGCGGGATAAAAAGGGCAATATCACCGGTTTTTTCCTGTATCAGAACGGGTTGAAAATTATCATGGACCGGAATTGATCACTTGAACCAATTCACCCGAAAAAAGAAAAAAGGTATTGGTTTGATTTTGGATTACTCCAGGCTTGATGTATAATTCACCTTTATATGCAAAAAACAAGGAGAAAGCATGAAGAAAAGTGTCATTGTACTGCTGTTGATTATCATCCTCAGTGTTTTTATCTGTGCAGAGGAAGGAATGTGGTTATTAACCCAGTTGAAAGGCCTTGACCTGGGCAGCAAGGGGATCCAGGTCCCGGTTGAACAGATTTACAGTCCGGACAAGCCCTGCCTTACTCAGGCCATTGTCCTACTGGGAGGGGGTACTGCCGAACTGGTATCTTCGGATGGTTTGTTATTGACCAACCACCATGTGGCCTTTACGGCTGTTCAGAGGGCATCCGCCCGGATTAAGGAGACCGATCTGATTACCAGTGGCTACCTGGCCAAAACCAGAGAAGAAGAGATAGAAGCGCCTGGGTATTCAGCTTATATTCTGGAGGACATGAAGGAAGTTACTTCTGAATTTTTGGCGTTTCAAAAGATCGGGGACCCGGAGAAAAGACAGAAGGTCATTGATCGCCATATCAAGGCCATTACCAATGAAATTGAGAAGGATCATACGGATATCTCGGCCAAGGTGGCGGAGATGTTTAATGGTAAACAGTATATCCTGTTTGTGCACAAGCGATTTGATGATGTCCGTGTGGTTTATGTTCCGCCGGAAGCCATCGGTAA
This sequence comes from Candidatus Aminicenantota bacterium, assembly GCA_030671465.1. Taxonomy (GTDB): domain Bacteria; phylum Acidobacteriota; class Aminicenantia; order UBA2199; family UBA2199; genus CAZOWT01. The sequence goes on from DAOVIP010000355.1 coordinate 2,149, forward strand.
TTATGGAGGTGATATCGACAACTGGATGTGGCCCCGTCATACCGGTGATTTTTCCTTCATGCGCATCTACATGGCTCCTGACGGTACCGGACGGAAATTCCATGAAGCAAATATTCCCTATAAATCCAAATTCTGGCTGAAGGTGGCTACCCGGGGACTCCAGAAAGGGGACATGACCTTTATCATCGGTTATCCAGGCGGTACTACCCGCTACCGGACCTCCAATTCAGTCGATTACAATTTTAATTTTTCCTATCCCCGTTCCATTAAACTCTTTCAGGAAACCATTGATATCCTGGAATCCTTTGCCCAGGATTCGATCAATTCCCGGATGAAAGTGGCCAACTTCATCAAGGGATTGAACAATGGGCTTAAAAATTACCAGGGACGGGTAGACGGAATGAAAAAGAGCCGGTTTCTGGACAAAAAACTACTGTTTGAAAACCAGCTGGCCAACTTTTTAAAAGCAGATAAAAAGCTCCAGAAAAAATATGGCCATATTTTAACCGATATCAGAGCCCTGTACCAGGGACTTCAGGCCAACCGCGATCATGACGATGCCCTGGGCCTTTTTGATTACCTGAGCGGTGACATGGCTGGTATTGCCAAATCTCTATATTATATTATCCGGGAACGGGAAAA
>DAOVIP010000236.1 GCA_030671465.1 Candidatus Aminicenantota bacterium
AAAATAGATAAGGATCCATTCACAGAGTTGGAAAAAGAAGAGCTTTATGAAGAACTATACCGGTCCATTGATTCCCTTTATGAAGAAGAAAAAGCCCTGCCCCCCAAAGGGAGCAGGGCTTTTTTTTACTCAAACCAGATCTTAACCGTTTCATCTCCTTCATTAACTTCAATCAAACAATGAGGTCCCATTTTTTTCAATTCCTTCAAAATGGTCTTCAAATCAATCCGGCAACGGTTCCTGATTTTAAACGAATCATCAGAACACTCTGAAATCATTTCAACCAGAGTTATGGGAAGGGTAATCCGAACTTTTACCTTTTGGTTGGAATTATCCACCACCAAGATTTTAAAATAGGTCACATCTTTACTGATTTTTTTACTTTTTACCGCTTTTTTGATGACCTTATAATCATCTGCGGAATTCCCGTTCAAATCAGCTCCTATAAACATCAATAAGAAAACCATAGCTGAGAGAATCATTACTTGCTTTTTCATTTTAGCCTCCTTCAATCTAATTTAATTTTGCATGCATGCATTTTCCTGACCTATAGCAAACAAAAACAGTTGACTTTCATGACATTCATTCGATCCATAACTTAAAGATTGATTCCTCGTCATCAACTTTTAAGATCTCCCCTTTCTTCATCAGTTTTTTAAGTAAAAGGTCGATATCATATCCTTCTTTCTTCAATGCTGATTTCTCTTTTTTAGGAATGGATTCCAGAGCCAGCTTGCCAAACACCAAAGGAATGGATAAGGAAAAGGTTACTTTTTTCAATTTCTTATCATAGACCTGTATGTGCAAGAGTTTGGCTTCGGGCTCCCTTTCTGCTGAAATTTCTTTCAAGAAATCTGGATCTATGCGCATCAGCGCAATTTTAGCCCGGTCCCGGAGTTCTTCATCAGTTTCTCTCTGAATCATTTGCTTCAATACCGGAACTGCTTTGACCGCTATTCTCTTATCTTTGGCATAACTCAGCTTGAATGCCGCATAATATTTGATGGTGAGTTTTTTATATTTCAGATAAGGTAAAATTTTATTTAAGTAGGACTTGTCTTTATTCTGATAAAGATCGAAATACAAATCAATAATGGAAATGATTGCTTCCTCCCTGAGATTCTCATTAAGTGAAATATCCAAAAAAAGCATATAATTGAGAAGGGCTTTTTTATACTGTTTTTTTTCTTCCAGGCATTTGCTTTTATAGAAGATAGCCAGAGAAAGATGATCGCTCTCGGGAAATTTTTCAATGAACTCATTCAGAACGGACATGGCACTATCCCATTGTTTGTCGAAAAGCAAAAGTTTTGCCCGTTCCAATAATTCCACTTCACCAGTCCCCAAGATGGCGAAACTGGAAAAAACACAAATTAACAAGACAAAGATTAAAATTCTTTTTTTCATTTTAAACCTCATAAGATGATAATTCCTTTTCTATTAAACGAATCTTTAATAAAAGTCTCTCCTGGTGAATAAGTCGCTGCAAACGCTGGATTTGCTCACAGGTAATTTCTTCCTTCATAATAAGCATTTCATACAGTATCAACTCAATTTTGCGTAACAGGTTCTTGGAACTCATCAGTTGCGGATCGTTTAAATCCTGGGAAAAATATCGGTTCTTTACCAGCAGTATTTTAATTTGTTCTGTACTAGACCATTTATTCAAGGGAATCCCGGATTTGATATGGCATTGTTCCATGACCCCGGTCAGTAGTAGCTGGGTTTTTCTAAAATAATCAAGAATTTGCCTCCTGGATAAAGTGGTTTCAATCCGATTCATGGCACCATTGAAATTTACAGACTCCTTTAATTTTGAACCGGTGGAATCGGTTGAATAAAATAAAAAATACCCGGCCATCAATCCCAGAATAAAAACTGTGGCCAAGGCAAATGAGGACACTTTCCATCTGGATAGATAAAATGGAAAATAACGGCGGTCCGCCGGCTTTGATGAAACCGGGGGCCTATTCAATCGAACTGCTTCACTTCCCCAATCCTTGGCTTTCACTGCCTGGTTACAATCCTCCTGAAGATATCCAATACCCCTGAATGTTTCCTGGATCTGATGGTATTTGATTTGACAGGATTGACATTTTTCCACATGTGCTTTAACTTGGTCTACTTCCATGGTTCCCAGTTCATCGGAAAAATAAGCCACCAATAATTTCTTTACCCTTTTACAATCGTTCATACTTTTACCTCATTCCGACAAATACTTTTTTTATCTTATTAATTGAGCGATGGTGTGAAGATTTGACGCCCCCAATTGAAATATTTAAGATATCAGCAATCTCTTTATATTTATAATGACCATAATGCTTTAATACAAATATTAATTTCTGACGTTTTGGAAGTAAGGATATGGATCGTCTCAGAATTTGTTTTTGTTTCAAGATGAACATATGATCTTCCGGATTTATAGTTGTTTTTGCTTGATGTTGAAAGATTTGATATAAATTTTCCTGATTTTGATTCTTTTTCTTGAACTTTCGATAATAATCAATGCATAAATTTAAGGATATTCGATAAATCCAGTTTCTGAAATGGGTATGCTCATCAAAATTATCTATTTTTTCAAAAATCCGAATAAATGTTTCCTGTACTATTTCCATGGCATCATCTCTATCATGAAAAAAACCATAAGCCAGCCGGAAAATTCTTTTCCGATACAGGGTAACGATCCCGGTAAAGGCCTGGCGATCACCCTTTTTGACCCGCTGAACAAGGTCTCTCTCTTCTGGGGCTTCATAAAAGAAGTTTCTGCCAGTCTTTTCAATCATCACCATACCTAACAACGGTTAAAACCTCTGCATTCCAATTACCGGACAATCCGTATCCGATTCAATCCCGGATTTGATTAATCCAATTGCTAAAAACACCATCAGTAAAAATATGAAAAGCCAAATTAACATTTTGTTGATCATTGAAGACCCGCTGTTTTCACCTTCTTCCTAAATAGATAACGCAGGTAATACCCAAAAGGTTTGCAAGAAAAATGATTATATTCAGTTAGATTTCAGATAACATTATCATTTTTTTAATTTGCGAATCTGCTCTTTATAGTCCGGATAGATCACCTTTTCTTCGGTTATGATTGCGGTAATAAATTTATTGGGAGTAATATCAAAGGCAGGATTAATCACTTCTGTTTCCGGATCGGCAATGATCTGATTTCTGAAATGAATAATTTCTTCCTTTCCTCTTTCTTCGATTGGTATTTCACTGCCAGTATCCAAGGTGAAATCAAAGGTTGAAACAGGGGCCGCCACATAAAATGGTATTTGATGATAGTCCGCCAGAACCGCAATTGAATAGGTCCCGATTTTATTGGCGGTATCGCCATTCTGAACGATTCGATCTGCCCCAACAATTACCCCATCAATCATTCCCTTTGACATCAGGTACCCTACCGAATTATCCGTGACCAGTTTTACCGGAATTCCATCCTTTTGCAACTCCCAAACTGTCAACCGGGCGCCCTGAAGGTAGGGTCGGGTTTCAGCGACAATTACACAGATCTGTTTTTTATTTTCAACAGCAGACCGGATAACTCCCAAGGCCGTACCATAGCCAGCCGTTGCCAATGATCCCGCATTGCAATAGGTGAGAATTGTTTGTCCGGATTTTATTAAACGCTGCCCATTCTTGCCAATTTTTTTATTGATGGAAACATCTTCCCGATCGATTTTTAATGCCTCCTTGACAATATTCTCCCTTAAGGCATCTGAATCATGCCGGTAACGGTGATACACACGTTCCATTCTATCCAGAGCCCAAAACAAGTTTACAGCCGTGGGACGGGTTTGGGCAAACACATTGATTATTTTTTTAAATTCATGTTCATCGGAGGCCTCTCCTTTTACCACAGCCAGGGCAATACCCATGGCTGCAGCAACTCCAATGGCCGGAGCTCCTCTGATCGCCATATCTTTAATGCTCCTAACAATATCTCTGTAATCATGATGGATCATCATTTCTTCCTTTTCCGGAAGAAGAC
>DAOVIP010000166.1 GCA_030671465.1 Candidatus Aminicenantota bacterium
CAATCCTTACCTGGCCCTGACGGTTATGCTGGGCGCGGGACTCGATGGAATCAGGAATAAAATGATTCCTCCGGATCCGGTCAACAAAAACCTGTATACCATGTCAAATCGGGAAAAAATGAGGTTAAAAATTGGCTCCTTGCCTGGAAACTTGGCCGAAGCCCTGAACCTGATGGAAAAAGACTCCCTGGTGCGAGATGTACTCGGCAATCACATTTATAAATATTTTTCGGATGCCAAGATGAAGGAGTGGGAGCTGTATATTCAGCAGGTACATCCCTGGGAACAGGACCGCTACCTTTCCATTTACTAAATCTCTGTTGTTATCATGACAAATATGGCTGTATACAGAGGATGTGGCTGATGGAATTTTTGCTATTAATTCTGGTGTTTTTGCTTATTGTTATTTTCTTTTTGGCAAAAAATGTGATCCGGGAAAATAAAAGGAAAAAAATAATGAAAAATCCTTTTCCCCGGGAATGGGAAAATTATTTAAAGGAGAGTTATACCCTTTACAGTAAATTGCCTGGCGAACTTCAGAGGGATATGAAAAACAAGATCAAGGTTTTTTTAAATGAAAAAACCTTTTTCGGCTGCGAAGGGCTGGAGGTTACGGACCAGATAAGGACCCTGATCGCTGCTCAGGCCTGCCTGCTCATCCTTAACAGACGGACGACCTTTTATCCCAAATTAAGGTCAATTTTTGTCTATCCCACTTCCTATCTGGCTAAAAGGGTGTCTGTTAACAGCGGGATAGTTACTGAAAAAACTCAGGTTACGCTGGGTGAATCATGGGGTAGCGGTGAACTGGTGCTAACTTGGGACGCCTCGGTTCATGGCGCCAAAAACATGTATGATTCACGTAATGTTGTTTATCATGAATTTGCCCATCAACTTGACCAGGAGGATGGTGTTGCCGACGGTGCACCGGTCCTGGAGAACAGGAGCAGCTATGCCTCCTGGGCCAGGGTGCTCAGCCGGGAATTTGAAAACCTGAAAAAAGAAAAAAAGAGATGGAGAAAGACAGTGATGAACAAGTACGGCGCTACTAATCCGGCGGAATTCTTTGCTGTGGCCAGTGAAAGTTTTTTTGAAAAACCGCGGCAATTGAAAAAGAAACATCCTGAGCTCTATCAGGAACTGAAAAATTATTACCACACAGATCCGATTAACTGGATGGATTAAAGTAAAAACATTTAAGTCTTGCTAAAATCAAAGACCTGACCTTGCTATAGTATATTAAGGATGGAGTTTTTCCTTGCCAATAAGAGTATTAATCAGAGCAAAGATGGTAACCGCCCCTAATTTAGCAGTTTGATTATCTGTATCAAATCGGGGAGATATTTCAGCAATATCAAAACTAATAAGTTTAGTGGATGAGGCTGTATACTTAATGATATCAAGGACCAATTCTGGATCCAATCCAAAGGGTTGGGAGGCACTAACACCTGGGGCAAAAGCAGATGAAAAAACATCTGAGCATAATGTAAGATATATACAATCCATCCTATTAATGAACTTTTCCAATTTATTTTTTAACTCAGACTGCTGTTTTTTGATAACATCTTTAGCCAGGATATACTCCACCTGTAATTCCTTGGCCTTTTTAAAGAGGCTAATAGTATTGGCATGTTCCTGGATCCCGATACAAAAATAATTAAAATCTCTTCCTTTTAACAAATTTTCATTGGCAATTTGTAAAAACATGGTCCCTGAATTGGGTTCATTCTTTTGGTAAGGCCTCAAATCAAAATGGGCATCAAGATTGATAATCCCAATTTTATTGGAATTATTCAAATAATTTAAAATCCCCATATAATGACCATAAGCTATTTCATGGCCACCCCCCAATAGAATAGGGAATAAATTCAGATCTAAAATTCTCTGTACAGACCAGGATAAGGTCTCATCCAAATCCTTTATATTAGTATTCTCAGGTATAATATCACCTGCATCATATAACTGCACATTAGAGGAAAATGTTTTAGGTAAGTTTGATAGCTCTCTTCTAATAAATTCGGGAGCTTTGGCAGCACCATCTCTTCCCAGATTTTTTTTAACCCCCAAATCAGAACAAAAACCTAAAAAACAAAAATTTATCTTTTCCCTATCTATTTGTATTTTTTGGTCATTCAGGTTTATCCTTTGTACAACCTGATGAAAACGAAAGGCCTCTTCATTATTGGTATCATCAATCCTTCCCTGCCAGGTATTTCTTTTCAATGGCCGATAATTTTTCATTTTTTTTTGTTATTAATACTCTATGTATCCCTTGTTTTGAAGAATATTATAATAGTTTTCAACATAAAGTCAAAGATTAATTGAAAGAACTAATCCCGGCACATTTGAAATCTCCTGGGTTTTTATCTATAATATTTGAATCGGAGTTGAAATTTGGATATAAAAGAAAAGGCGGCAGAGTCGGTGGGGCCGCCTCTTCCGGAATGGGAATGGGTTTGGGAAACTGTGGCAAAAAACTTGATTGATTCATGAAAATTGTCTGCCCTCAGTGTGGCGCAGAAATTCAACTGGATAAGCCTGATCCCTATCTCAGCTGTTCCTATTGTAAAAATTCTCTTTTTATTGATTTAGATAATGTTTTTGCGATCTATTCATTTAAAAGTTCCATTGAACCGCATCGAATCGGTTCCTACTTGAAAAAGGACTTTGAAAAAAAGGGTTTTAATGAAGAGCTGGAAATTATTGATTCCATTCCGGTTTATTTCCCCTTCTGGAAGGTTGAGGGGGAACAACAGGTTGTCAGTGGGAGTTCGCGCTTTCCCCAGAAAACCACTGGTTTGTTATCAGCCAACCGGGTTTTCTTTGATGCCAAAGCCGTCGATTATCGCATAGAAGTGGTTGAAATTGATACCCAGCCGGATAAGCCCCGGAAAAGAAGCCTGTACTATTATCCTTTTTTTAAGATCACGGTTAAATTCAGGGAAAAAAATCATGATTTCTTTGTCAATGCCGTATCGGGAGAAATTTTCGGAGATCCCATCCCCTTTATTTCCGGAAATGAAGTCAGTCAATTTTTCCCCCTTTTTTTAACCATTTTTCTGGTATTTTTGGTGGTTAATTATGTTTTTGACCGTTTTATTCTTTCAATTGCCATAAATTTGGCTCTGTTTTATTTGTTTTTTCAGATTTCTTTACATCTGATAGAAAAGAGGATTTACAAAAAATGAAAATCCAGATACACAGTTGCCGAAATTGTAGTGGTCCACTCAAAATTCTGGAAAGTCAGTTTGTGGTTCAATGTCATTACTGCAATAGCCGATATTATCTGAAACAGGATTTACCTCCGGCAGTGGTTTTAAAACCCGAAGTAGGATTAAAGGAAGCCAAAAATTTGATTTTAAAAGCCTTAACGCATTCTTCCGTGGCCAAGGGATTTGTGCAAAATGCATTCTTTGAAAAGGTTACTCTGTATTATATTCCATTTTTTGAAATTCGGGGAATGAAAGCGGGCTGGAATTCACCTCTCCCCACCGAAAAAGGAAAATACAGTTTCCAGGCTTTTGATTATCTGGAAAAGGCCAATAAACTCAATGATCTTCAAATCGATTTTTTTGATTATTCCATAGTAGAAGATTCGATTTTGAATGCCCGTCAGATTACCTTCAGTCCGGTAGAGATGAGAAAGGAGGGTGTGATTATTCCCCCCGAATCACTTGAATCACTGAGGAATGAACATACCCAAACTTCATATGATGTGGTGGAAAAGCATTTCCGGGTGATTTATTTCCCTATTTGGGAAATTTGTTATTCCTTTAAGGGAATTGTATTCAAAAGTTATTTGTCCGCCATTGATGGAAAAGCGATAAAAATCCATGCCCTGAAAAGTCACCATATCAAACTGGTCCTGGCCATTGGAGGTTTGTTTGGCTTGGGGACATTATTATCCCGAAGTTTCAAACTTGCTTTTGTTATGTCTCGCACCCCTTTTGGTGGATTTTCTCTATTTTTTTTGGTACTTGGATTTCCCCTTTTGTTATTTTTAACAGCACTGCTTTTTCCCTATCTGTGGAGATTGTTTGCCTTTCGTGAAGAAGTCATCATTCGGGGTAAGATGGTTGAGAGTATCCCCATTAATTATACCGAAAATACCCTGATCCGATACAGCCGAATTTTCGGAGAAAAATTTACCCGGTTGTTTTCTATGAAAAGCGAGGACTGAACTTTGGTAGGACCTCCAGACAAGTTAAGATGTTGATTTTATTGAATTGTCCAAAATGCCAGAATCATCTTCAAGGCGAAAACAATAGTAAATTATTTTTTTGTACGTCATGCAATCTGGTATATGATGTTGGGGATTCCAAACCGAAAATGTATGATTTGTTTTATGTGCTTCCCAAAATCAAGCGTGATTATCCCCAGATGTATTTCCCGTTCTGGCAGGTTTGCAGCCAGTACAAAATTGTGGAAGATGGGGAGCAGGGTCTGAATCCCCAAACCAGATTTTTTTACATTCCTGCCTTTTTTATAAAAAATATCAACTATTTCGGAGATATCGGTTATTATATTACCATGAACAATATTGATTTGAGAACCGGTGGTAGGAAGGACATCCCGGTTTTTCCAGGAGACAGGGGATTGACGGATTCAATTGTTTACCCGTTGATCTATCTTTACAAAGATGAAACCACCAAGAGAAACAATGATGCGATTGAAATCAATATCGATCACAAGGAAATTTCAGTTGCCCTTATCCCTTTTTATCGGGTAAAAAATGATTTTTATGATTCGGTTATATACTGGAAATACCCTTCCGGTGCACTCATTTAACCTGTTGTCTATCATTGGCTGAAATTTCAAATTTAGCGAAAGAATGAGATTTTGACAAGAAAATGGTAAAATGGTATACTTTCCGGGTAGTTTGGGTAGGCAATACCAATTGGTATTTGAGATAATTCTATTTTCCGATGATAAAACATAGATGTGAAATTGACAAAGAGGGGAAGGATTTGGATTTTGATGAATTGGTGGAGATCAAATCCAGAGAAAAAACATCGGCAAAACCGAGCCCTCCCAGAATGTATCGGGTCATACTTCACAATGATGATTATACCACCATGGATTTTGTGATTGAGATACTGGTATCGATTTTTGATAAACTTGGAGCTGAAGCCACCCGGATTATGCTGGATGTTCATAAATGTGGTAAAGGGGAATGTGGTGTTTATATTTATGATATTGCCATAACCAAAGTAA
>DAOVIP010000281.1 GCA_030671465.1 Candidatus Aminicenantota bacterium
ATGAATTATGGTTCCCCGAATGGGATCTGGGTGGCAAACCCTGGGAAAAGATCGATTCCTATTTTAAACAATCACCTTCTTCCCATGTCAGTAATTTCAAGACCCCCTGCCTGGTCATTACCGGAGAGAAAGACTATCGGGTTCCCTATACCCAGAGCCTGCAATTTTTTACCGATCTCCAGCAAATGGGTGTGCCTTCAAGACTCATTGTGTTTAAAAATGACAGTCACTGGCCCGATCATGTCAGGTCCATGCCGGTTTACTATAACGCCCACCTGGAGTGGTTTCACAAATATTTGAAGGGAAAACCGGCTCCCTACAATACCGAAAAATTAATTCGCAACCAGCAATTTAATCAGGAGAAAACAGCCCAAACAAAGGATAGTTGACCGTGAGTGAAATCATGAACAATACACGGGAAAATGGAAGCGGATTGAACAATACGACCCGGGACCGGATGAAATCGAAGATTGCCGAACTTGACCAGATTGCCATCTCTGTGCGTTCTCATAAATTACTCAAGCGGTTGTTGAAAGAAAATCCCAAGCTGGAAGAAATAATGAGAAATGCCAAGAATGAAATTGAGGCCCTGGTCGGGGTGAAAAACTGGGTAATGGAAGAAATCCAGGACCGACCCCAGGCATATCATTTTTATCAGCATAAATTCAGGCCAGAAGAAAGGAACCGGATGTTTAAAAACCTGGAATGGAGGGATTTTGCTGTCATACGGATTCTGGATTATATTGACCATGCCGGGCAGGAATTCTCCGACCTGAACCTGAGGGGAGAGATTGCGGTCAGCAATCCGATCAAATTGATCTGGATGGCTGTCAATTACGGTACCGGTGGAGCCAAGCCCTTTTTCTTTGAAGACATGCTGCATTTATTTCGTCAATTTTCAGAAAGGAATCTTCAGCATTTACCTTCGAAAGAGGAGGTGGAAGAATGGATGAAACGGTATCCATCCGGTTTGGATCCCCGGATCATCAAATTGAGAGAGGAAAACCGGACCCGCATCCTGAAGGTGATCATTGATAAAATCGATCAGGGCCAGATCAGGGATTCGGTATATCATTTCGATCAGGACCTGTCCCAGGAACAAAAATTTACCTTGGCCCTGGAATGGTGGAAGGAAAGCCGTTTTCATCTTCACTTTGCGGTCCGTTCACCCGATCTGTTGAATCAAATGCTGGGTTATTCACTGGATCCGGATACCATGAAGATCCTGTACCGAGCCAAAGCCAACGGAATTCCCTTTTTTGTGAATCCATACTACCTGTCTCTGTTGCATGTCCGGGTTCCTTATTTTGCCATTGGGGCGGATCTGGCCATTCGCCATTATGTGATATACAGCGAACAACTGGTTAATGAATTCGGTCATATTGTGGCCTGGGAAAAGGAGGACGAAGTGCAGCCGGGCAAACCCAATGTGGCCGGCTGGATACTGCCTTCTGACCACAATATACATCGCCGTTATCCCAATGTGGCCGTTTTAATTCCGGATACCATTGGCCGGGCCTGTGGCGGTCTCTGCGCATCCTGTCAGAGGATGTACAGTTTTCAAAACGGTATTTTGAATTTTAAACTGGATAAATTGAAGCCCGGAAGAAACTGGCAGGAACGGCTCAAGGAATTAATGAAATACTTTGAGCGGGATTCGCAGCTTCGCGATATACTGGTCACTGGCGGTGATGCCCTGATGAGTTCCGACCATACCATGGAAGAGATACTGAAACAGATTTACGATATGGCGGTTCGGAAAAAGCAGGCCAATAAAGACCGAAAGGATGGTGAAAAATATGCCGAAATGATCCGGGTCAGACTGGGTACACGGCTTCCCATTTATCTGCCCCAGCGAATCACTACCGAGTTGATCAGGATTTTAGCGGATTTCAGGAAAAAAGCAATCGGAATCGGCATCAAGCAATTCATTATCCAGATCCATTTCGAATCTCCAATGGAGGTGACGCCGGAAGCCCGGGAGGCGGTTAATCAACTCATTTCAGCCGGGTGGATGGTCACCAACCAGCATGTGTTAACCACGGCATCATCCAGGCGGGGTCACCGGTCCATGCTGCGGAAGGTCTTAAATGATATCGGTGTGCTTCCCTACTATACATTTGCGGTTAAAGGTTATATGGAGAATCATTTTAACTATGCCACCATTGCCCGGACGGTTCAGGAGCAAACCGAGGAAAAAGTGGTGGGCCTGGTGCCTGAAGCCTATCAGGAAACAATTAATCAATTTTCCCGGGAACCCGAGTTGATGGTAGAGAATATTACCGCGGTCAGAAAATCGACCGGGCTCCCTTTCCTGAGCACGGATCGGAGTGTGTTGAATCTTCCCGGTGTTGGCAAAAGCCTGACGTTCCGGGTGATCGGGATCACCCGCTACGGACGCCGGATACTTGAATTCGATCATGATCATACACGGTCCCACAGTCCCATTATTGAGAAAATGGGCAAGGTGGTCATTATTGAATCCAAATCCATCAGTGAGTATTTACGTCAAATGGAGGACCTGGGTGAGGATCCTGCCGAGTACGAAAGCCTGTTCGGTTATTCCATCGGCGAGACCGAGCCCCGTTCTCCACTTTATGAGTATCCCGAGTATGAATTCAAAACAACCGGCAAACTCACCAATTTAAAGATTTAAAGTGCGGGATGTAACGGCCATGAGCCGGGTGTTGAGGCCGAAGTCCGATACAGACAAATTAAATGGATGAAAACAAGAGAAAATCAATTTCAAAACTGGCCCTGAGATTAACCCTGGTTGTTTTTTGTGGCATATTAATGGTGGGTTTTGCCGATCAATCCATGCTAGGCCCTCTGTTGAATCCGCTGATGGAGGATTTTTTCCAGGACACCAGCCAGGTGGTCCCGCTGGGCTGGGTCTCCTTTGTTTTTACCATTCTATCAGCTATATCCATGATCATTGCCGGGATTCTGGCCGACCGAAAATCCCGAAAAACCATCTGTTTGGCAGGTTGCCTGATTTATGGCGGTTTTTCTGTTTTGACCATTCTGGTCCCCCATGGCCAGGCGGGTTATGTATTCTTCTTTATCACCCGGGCCTTGAATGGAATCGGGATTGGTGCCATTGTGCCAACCATTTTTTCCATGGTCGGTGACAGCGTCAGTGCCAATCGGCGTTCTATTTCTTTTGCCTATATTTCGCTGGCCATTCTGGTCGGCCGGATGTCGGGTTTCATGATTGCCGGTTCAAGTGGAGATAAATGGAGACTGGCCTATTTCATGTTAGGGGTAATCAATTTAATCCTTGCCCTGGGTTTATTATGGATTCGGGAACCCCGGCGTGGGAGCCAGGAAGAGGAGTTGCGCCATTTGATTCTGGAAGGGGCGGAATACCGTTTTAAAATTTCCAGAGAGAATATCAAGTTTATA
>DAOVIP010000093.1 GCA_030671465.1 Candidatus Aminicenantota bacterium
AACTTTCCGGTATTCTGCTTAAGGAATTGAAAAAACAGGGGATCGCTATCCATACTTCAACCGGAGTTGAAGCGACCCAGGTTCAAAAGGATGGGATTCACTTCAGTTTCAAACAGGATCAGAAAGTCTGGGAGGATCAATTTCAGAAAGTTCTGGTTTCAGTGGGCAGAACACCGGTTACCGATCAAATCTTTGCCGGGTCCCTGGAAGTAAAAAAAGATCCGAAAGGGTACATTTCTGTGAACCAGAATTTACAGACCGATGTGGAAACGATTTTTGCTTGCGGCGATGTGGTCGGACCGCCCCTGCTGGCTCACAAAGCCTCGCATCAGGCCATGGCCATTGTGGATTTTATTACTGAAAACAAAAAGGTGAGTCATTTGACGGTTCCGGCAGCTGTTTTTACTTTTCCAGAAATCGCCTCGGTCGGTTTAACCGAGACCGAAGCCAACCAAAGGGGGATAAAAATTAAAATAGCCCGGTTTCCCTATTCGGCCGGTTCCCGTTCCAATGCCATTGATGACAAACAGGGATTGGTAAAAGTTGTAACCGACCTTGGCAACACCATCATTGGCGCCCATATCGTGGGTTCGGAAGCCGCTGAATTGATGCCTTTACTGACCTATGCGGTCTCTCACCAGATGAAGGCCGGCGATTTTAAAGAACTTGTTTTCATCCATCCTACCCTGGGTGAGAATATCTGGGAAGCCCTGGGTTCAGTTGGGAATTTTTCAATTCATATTTGAGCTTCAATTATTTTTAACAACGAATGTTTCGAAGGAATTTTATTTCCCTTTACATGTTTTTTATTTTTTTTTAAAATGGGGCTATGAGCATGATCGAAATTTGTTCTTTTCAAAACAATCCATAAGGAGCCGTCGATGAAAGCAGAATCCGATCAATCAAAGATGAACCGTTATATTTTATGGTTTCGCGAGATCAGGAACAATGATGTGAACCTGGGGGGGGGGAAGGCGGCCAGCGGGGGGGAAATGATCAGTCAGCTTCAGGGAATGGGTGTGGAAGTCCCGGATGGTTTTGCTATCACCGTGAATGGTTATAATTTGTTTGTTGACCAATCTCCGGGGTTGTGGGAGTTCATTAAAAGGGAAGTGAATAAAGTTAGCGAGGCGTTTCAAAAACTGCAGTCAGCCAAGGAAACCCTGGAAATAGAAAAACAAAAAAGCGGAAATCAGATTCCCGAAGCATTCAAAAAAGCCTATGAGGATGCCAACCGGTCTTTTCAATTGGAACTGGTTAAATGCGGGGGCCTGATTCGGGAACAGATTTCCCAGGCCCCTTTTCCAGATGAATTGTCTCAGCAGCTGGAAGAAGCCTACCGGCAATTGTGTCAGGAGTCCGGGCTGGAGACGCCCTCTCTGGCGGTTCGTTCCAGTGCCACAGCCGAAGACCTGCCCGATGCCTCTTTTGCCGGCCAGCAGGATACCTATCTGAATGTCTCGGGCCTGGAAACGGTTAAAAAAGCCTGTGTGGATTGTTTTGCCTCGTTGTTTTCCAATCGGGCCATCAGTTATCGGGAGGATGTCCGTTATTCCCAGCAGAAAAAAGCCAGGGAAGCCCATCGGAACCGGGATGAAAAGGCCGAGTCCTATCACCTGTCCGTTATCCAGGCCGTCGATCATTTGAAAGTGGGTATTTCTGTAGTCGTTCAATTGATGGTCAGGAGTGATTTGGCCTCCAGTGGTGTGATCTTTACCATTGATACGGAATCGGGATTTCCGGATGTGGTGTATATCACCGCTGCCTGGGGCCTGGGGGAATACGTGGTTCAGGGAAGGGTGAATCCGGATCAGCATTATGTCTTCAAGCCCACTCGATCGGTGATTGATGAAAAACCCGGCATGAAAGATGTGAAACTGGTATATGGAGATGACGGGGGTGTGAAAGAGGAGGTTGTGCCGGTTCACCAGCGCAAGAGTTTTTGCTTGCAGCCTGAAGAGATTATGAAACTGGCCGAATGGGCCCTGGTCATTGAGAAGCATTACGGCCAGCCTATTGATATAGAGTGGGCCAAGGACGGATTGTCAGGAAAGATTTATATTGTTCAGGCACGTCCCGAGACCGTTCATTCGACCAAAACCTCAACCGAAATCTTCCAGATGCAGAAACGTCCCGATAAACCTATCATGGAAGGTGAAGCAGTGGGAAACCGGATCGGCCAGGGAGCGGTCAATATCATTGAAGATTCCTCCAAGATCAGTGAATTTGTTCCGGATGAGGTTCTGGTTACGGACATGACCAACCCGGACTGGGAGTCAATCATGAAGGTGGCCTCGGCCATTATAACCAATAGGGGGGGGCGGACCTGTCATGCGGCGATTGTCAGCCGTGAAATTGGAATACCCTGTGTGATTGGAACCGGTCACGCCACCCAGGTTCTGCAGCCCGGCCAAAAGGTTACGGTCGATTGCAGCGAAGGCCAGGGATTGATTTATGACGGAATACTTCCTTTTAAAATCAGCAAGCTGGATCCTTCCAGGGTTCCCAAAACCAAAACCAAGATCATGTTGAATATCGGGATCCCGGAACAGTCATTTTCAGCTGGATTGCTTCCCCATGATGGAGTGGGGCTGGCCCGGGAGGAATTTATTATCAACTCCCATATTCAGATTCATCCGCTGGCCCTGGTTCATTACGGGGTGCTTGAACTTTTGGGCCACCAGAAGGGATTGCTGGAATATGCCCGAAAGGTTGGCATGCAAATAGAGAGCTTAACCGCTACCTATATGGACAAGACCCAGTATTTTATCGATAAACTTGCCTTTGGCATCGGCCGCATTGCCGCGGGTTTTTATCCCGAAAAGGCGATTATCCGACTATCGGATTTTAAATCCAATGAGTACGCCAGCCTCATCGGCGGAAAGCTATTCGAACCCAAGGAATCCAATCCCATGATCGGTTGGCGTGGTTGTTCTCGATACTATGATAAACGCTACCAGGCGGCCTTTATTCTGGAATGTAAAGCCATAGCCAAGGTGCGCAGTGAGATGAAATTGTCCAATGTGATGGTGATGTTGCCATTCTGCCGCACCCCGGAAGAAGGGACAAAAGTCATCGAAATAATGAGTGAGCAGGGTTTGGTCAGGGGAGAGCCCTTGGATTCACCGCTGGAGCTGTATTGTATGGCTGAAATTCCTTCCAATATTATCCTGGCCGATGAATTCAGCAAGATTGTTGATGGTTTTTCAATCGGATCCAATGACCTGACCCAGTTGACCCTGGGTCTGGACCGGGATTCCGAGCTTCTATCCCACATTTATGATGAACGAAATACTGCGGTAAAAAGAATGATTTCCCAGTTGATTGAAGTGGCACATCGCAATGGATGCAAGGTGGGAATCTGTGGTCAGGCTCCGTCTGATTTCCCCTCTTTTACCGCTTTTTTAGTGGAAGAAGGGATTGATTCCATTTCGCTGAATCCGGATACCTTGATCCAGACCAAAGCCCTGACTTTTTTGATGGAGGTTGCCAAGTCAAAAGGAATTTCCTATGAAGAAATCGATAAGGATTTTATCACCGGGACACTGAAAGAATATGGTGATGATCTGATCCAGGAAGTGTCTCGTTTAATTGACCAGGAACGTCAAAAAAAGGCCAAAGAGTTGAGGATTATGCCCCGGCGTCCGGCCCGTATTTAAGAGTGCCAAGAACTAATATTCTTTATCCTTGGAGGCATTCACAGCCCGTTTATGTGCCCAGCTGCGGATTTTCTTTATCTGCTCTTCCATGGTGGTTGACAGGGGCACTGAATTTCCGAAAATCACAAACAGGTCATCTTCGTTGAGCTTGCGGTTTTGATTGAATGCCTCATACATCCCCGAAATGATAACCTGTTCTATTTCACTACCGGACCACCCTTTGGTGATCTGGGCCAGCTGGGGAATATTGAAAAGACTGACATCATTGCCCTTGTCCTTCAGGTGAATGGTAAAAATTTCTTCCCGTTCTTTTCGGGTGGGCAGGTCAATGAAAAAAATCTGATCAAACCGTCCCCTTCTCAATATCTCGGCCGGTAGCATGTCGATACGGTTGGCTGTGGCCGCAATAAATATTTCAGAGGTGTGTTCCTGCATCCAGGTCAGAAAATATCCGAGAATCCTGGATGATTCACTGTCTGTGTGTTTATCGGTGATACCACTCTCGATTTCATCGATCCACAATATGGCCGGAGCCACTGAATCCATGGTTTTCAAGGCTCTGGAGAAGGCCAATTCCGGAGAACCTCCCATACCCGAATACACCAGGTTCATGTCCAACCTGAACAGGGGGAGATCCCACAATGAAGCGATGATCTTGGATGAAAGACTTTTTCCGCATCCCGAGATTCCCATGGTCAGCATGCCCCGGGGTCTTTCCAGCCCGAATTGTTTTGCCTCCTTGGAAAATGCCCGTTCTCTCTTTTTCAGCCAGTCTTTCAAATTGTCCAGTCCCCCCATGTCATCCATGGTGAATTTATGGGGGTAGTATTCGAGTACACCTTCCTTCAGAATCAGCTGCTTTTTTTCCAGATGGATCTTACTCACCAGGTCAATGGAAATGCTGTTTTTCCCCTGAAAGGCTTTCATGAAGGCCCGGTATGCCTCATCGAGGGTCAGCCCCTGGGCCGCTATGATAAAAGTCTTTTTTTGCTTTTCATCCAGGTTTATCCGGCGGCCAGATTTTTCTATTGAATCCAGAAATTTGAAGAATAAATTTTTAAGCTCATCATAATCTGGAAGATCGAAATGGATGATATCGATCTCCTTTTTGATGCTGTCGGGAAAGTAGTCATCCGGCGAGAGCAGGATAATCAGTTTTTTGGAGTTCTTTAATTTTTTATAAGCCTCTCTTAGCTTTCGGATGATCTCCGGTGATTGACGGATCAGGGGGTTCAAATCCCTGAAGATAATAATTCCGACGGTATTTTTATTCATGAAATAGTCAATGGCTTGAACCGGATCCTGGGTTTGATTGACTGTCTGGTTGTTTTCCGTGATGCCATTGTTAATATCCCAGAACAGGAGGTTGTCAGTTTTTAGCACCTGTTCGGCGATTTTGGCCATATAATTTTCAACTCTTTTTTCTTCATAGGAAACGATTTGAAGAATGGGTTGACCTGACGCAATGGAATTCTTGATATGGTTGATTGCATTATTCATCTTTTACCTCTTATTGTGACCAGAGTTTCATGAGCTGGATGATGACTTCTGTTGCCTTCTGCATGTCCTCCAGAGTGATCCATTCATAACGGGAGTGGAAATTCAAGCCGCCGGTAAATAAATTGGGGGTGGGCAATCCCATAAAACTCAGTCTGGCGCCATCAGTTCCGCCTCTGATGATATTTTTAACCGGTTTAATTCCGGCAAGTTTTATGGCATCGATTGCTTTTTCAAGGACTTCGGGATATTTGTCCAGTATGCTTTTCATGTTTCGGTAAGATTCAATAATTTTAAAATCAATGGATGCTTTGGGGTGTTTTTTGGCTATCGAATCGATGATCTTTTTTAATCGGGATTCCTTTTCTTTCAACCCGCTTTTCCCAAAATCCCGAATCAAGACCTTCATGACCGTTTTTTCGACTCCCCCGGATATGGTGTAGGGATGAATATAACCCTCTCTTTTTTCGGTGGTTTCCGGTGACATGGAGGTTTTTGGAAATTGCTCAAGAATTTCGGAAGCGATTTTTATGGAATTGATTAACTTGTTTTTGGCATACCCCGGATGGACATTCACTCCCGTGACGGTGATAACCACTGTATCGGCACAGAAAGTTTCATCTTCGATCTCACCCAGTTTTTCTCCGTCTATGGTATAGGCATAATCTGCTTTTACATCCTTCAGGTTTAGCTTCTCGGTTCCCCTGCCGACTTCCTCATCGGGAGTGAACAATAGCTGAATATTGGGTCGGGGGATTTTCGGATTTTTTATCAGATAATTTACTGCGCTCATGATTTCCGCAATCCCGGCCTTGTTGTCTGCTCCAAGCAGGGTAGATCCATCGGTGGTGATCAGGGTTTTTCCGATTTGTTTTTTCAGATGGGGGTTTTCCTTCAGTTTTAAGATGATATTGTCTTTTGAAGATAGCATGACATCCTGACCCTGGTAATTTTTGTGGAGCTTGGGCTTTACATTTTTACCCGAAACATCCGGGGAGGTATCCAGATGGGCAATGAGGGCAATGGTTGGTGTCTTTTTGCTCTGATTGGTTTTGAGGGCTGCAAAAACATACCCCCATTTGTTGACTTTCACATTCTCCAATTTCATTTCCTCAAGTTCTTGTTTTAAAAGATTGGCCAAATCGAATTGTTTTTTGGTGGAAGGGAAAGATTTTGATTCTTCGTCTGACTGGGTGTCGATTTTCACATAGTGTAAAAAATTATTGAGTAAGTCGGGAAACTGCATTAAATCCTCCAGCTTGCATTATAGAATATTTTGCCAAAAAAATAAAGGAATCAGGCATGGTTAATCCCAGGTTATCGAAATCCGAGGATTTAACCAACATTGAAGTCGAAAGTGAATTAGGTCATTCCTGTTGCATTATAACGGTTTCTCTGATACAATTCACATTTGTCTTTAGAATTCCGATGCCTGGATTGGAATGCATCAAGGAATCATTGCCGGTTGGGTTTTCACAGTATGAAATAGGTTCTGGAAAAAGGAGAAAAACATGAATGGTGTGGTGTTGGGGCTTCAATGGGGTGACGAAGGCAAGGGAAAAGCCATTGATTACCTGGCCAATCTTTTCAATGTTGTGGTGCGTTATCAGGGCGGTCATAATGCCGGTCATACCATTTTTTACAAGGGAGAAAAAGTAATTCTTCATCTGTTGCCTTCCGGAGTTTTTACCCCTAAAACCATCTCGGTTATTGGCCACGGGGTGGTGGTGGATCCCATTCAACTGGTCAAAGAAATCAAGAACCTTTGCCATCTGGGGGTGGCTGACGATAACCTCTTCTTGAGCGCTGCCGCACCCCTGATCCTGCCGGTTCATCAGAAACTGGATGTCATCTTTGAAAATTCCAGGTATGTCAAGATCGGAACTACCAAGCGGGGAATCGGACCGGCCTACGAGGATTTAAAGGGCAGAAGGGCCCTGCTTATTCGTGATTTGCTGGAAAGGGATGTTTTTGCCAAGAAGGTC
>DAOVIP010000494.1 GCA_030671465.1 Candidatus Aminicenantota bacterium
AACGTTTTTCCTGTCTTTATTAACTAGTAATGAAAAATGAGGGGGGCACCGAAGCCCCCCCCTCGACTCTCGGTCTCTGCTGGAATATCACGTAGGGCCGGCATCATGTGGAGGAGTTCATGATTAAAAAAATTGATCACCTGGCCATAGTGGTCAAGGACCTGGAAAAAGAAATCAGGAAATACCGGGACATACTGGGATTGACTTTCCTGGGAACCGAGGTAGTGCAGGAGCAGAAGGTCCGGGTGGCCCTCTTTGATATCGGGGGTGTTCACATCGAGCTGGTGGAACCACTGGACCCGGATTCTCCGGTTTCTAACTTTTTAGAGAAACGGGGAGAGGGCATCCATCACATCGCCTATGAGGTCGATGACCTGGAGGGTCAGGTAGAGGTTTTAAAAAAAAACCACATCCGCTTATTAAATCCGGAAACCGGGAAGGGGACGTCTGGTTCCAAAATTGTTTTTGCCCATCCGGGAGACCTGTCCGGGGTCTTGATGGAGCTGGTGGAAAAGAAAAAATAGTCAGCTGTAAATAGAGAACAACCTGGCAATTGCCGGGGTGACATCGGCAATGGTGGAAATGGCTTCCCTGAGTTTTTGGCTTCCCTTTCCCCAGACGATCAGAGGAACCGGGTTCAGGGTATGGGTGTGTACACTGCAGTCTTCCAGGTTTCCATGGTCACTGGTGATCAGCAGTGTGTCGGTTCGTTTATCCAGCAGGGTAACCAGCCTTTCAATGAGCCTGTTCAATTTTTTTATTAAATCGGTACACTCGGATACGGATTTGCGGTGGGCGTAGATATCGGTTTGAAAATATTCGTACAGCATGAAATCGTATTGCCGGGATTGTTTGAAAAGAATCTCGGCCGCCTTCTCGGGAGTAAATTCCGGCAGGGATAATCCCCTTTTGGTCAATTCCCGGTTGGAATAATCCTGGTAAATGGATTTTCCCGCCAGGATATCCCCTTCATCAAAGGGTTTGATCCGGCTGCTGATCATCATGCAACTGGTTACCGATATTCGTTTTTTAAAGAGTTCCGGAAATTCCCTGGAAAATTCAAACCGGCCATCTGCTTTGATGTTGATGTGCCCGGAATTGAAGAACCGGGCAAAAACCGGGTAGGCATTGATAAAAGTAGCCTTGACCCGTTTGTTTTTAAGCAGGGAGATGAGGTTGTATTCCCGAATGATTTTTCTCATGAATTTATTGGGGGTCGTACCCTGGTGGCGATTCAACAATACGGGAACTGCTTTTCCGGTATACAGAGTGGTCTGACCGGTTGCACTCTGGGGAAAGCCCGGGATGCCAAAGAGGGGGTCGATGGGTTTAACCGGGGTTTGGTCCGTCCAGCAAAGATTCTGGCCAAAAAATGGAAGATAAGAGGCGCCGGCCCGGTGAAAGGGATTGCCGGGTTCTGATTTTCCGATACCCACTCCGTCCAGAAAGATAAAGATCATCCGGGGCATGACTGTTGTTCCAGCTATTGTTTCTCTCCGCTGGCGGTGATATAAATGACTTCTCTTTCCAGCTGGATGCCTTTTCTCCGGGAAACTGCCTGAACAATTTCGCT
>DAOVIP010000208.1 GCA_030671465.1 Candidatus Aminicenantota bacterium
GCCCCTCCAGCTATGACCTGGGTGAAAGTTTGAAAATCGCCATTCTCAGCATTCCCGAAGGTGATGAAAAAGTTCGTAAATATCCGGCACTGTTTATCCGGGCCACAGCGGTTATCATCAACAAGATCGACCTGCTGGGAGTGATGGAGTATGACATCCAGAGGGTCAGGGAAGATTGCCGAATCCACAATCCGGAGGTCAAGATCTTCGAAACCGCCGCCAAAACAGGAGAGGGATTTGAAGAGTGGTTTGATTATTTAAAATCCCAGCGGGATAGGGCCGAATTTAAAAAAGGCGAATAGCCAGACCTCCCCGAATCATAAACCCGTCCCAGACCCCAATATCCAGCAGCAGGTAAATATTTTTGGTAATCTCTCCTTTAACCCCTATGTTCAATTGAATAAATGGAAACACTCCGGGAAGATAGAAATCCTTTCCCTCTGATTCCATATCCTCTTTAAGTTCAGTGAGAGACATGGTGTCGCTCTGTTCATAGGTGTCCAGAACCTGGCCCAACTGAACCAGAGTTCCGCTAACCGAATAGCTGACCTCCGAATCATCAAAAACACTCCCCCCGGCTATGCCAAATCCAAAAATGATGTAGGGATTAATCCGCCAGGATGGTTTGATATCCCAGCGGAAACTCAAGTGGGCGGAAACCGGTGCGATATCAAAATATCCGGTACCCTCACCCTGAAAGACATGGCCCTGGGTAGACTCCAGGGTGACCTTTATGTCGGGAATGGAGACAGTCATCGATGTTTTTTCAACCGAGAAACCCAGGCTAAAGGAACCATCCTTTCCTTTGGGATACCATCTCAATTCAAAACCGAAGTTGTCTCCTCCGGAATCAAAACTGATTTCCTGAGAATAGCTCTTCTCCTCGATTTCGGGATAATCTTTTTGTATTTCCTCCAGAAGAGGTTCCTTGAGTTGGGTTTGCAGGGCATCACTCAGTGCATCTTCAATACTGGATCTCAACAAATTAATACTCCAGGAACCGTAATGAATTCCCAGTTCAAAATGTCCCTTGCTTTTTGCTTCCGGTTCGGTGGCAGCCGAAAGCAGGGAAAAACAGAACAAGATCAAAATAACAACCAGCTGGGTCAGTGACTTGCTTCTCATTGGTTTTCCTCGATAAATTTTTTGATGGAGCGGTCATAAGTTCTCTCCGCCTCGGCAGAGAAAAAACAGGCAGGTAACTCATTGAGTCCTTTATGATAGTCAATACATTCGCAACAGATGCCCTTGCGGGAACAGGGTTCATAGGTACAGTTGCAATGCGTCAGATTGGCTTCTTTTTTACATTCCATACAACCTCCGATTTTTCATATTTCTATATATGAAATTTGTTTCGCTCACGCTTATTGTTGCGTCTAACATATCCGGGGCAATTGATCCTCGATCAGCAGGGGCAGCATCCGCCTTCCCTTTACCAGGGTTTCCACAAAAACCATGCTCGGGTACTGATCAATAATTTCACCGATAACCGCTGCTTTTTTCCCATACCGGTTTTTCTTCATGAGCGGGAGAATACCGGCAGCGGCCTCTTTATTGACAATCATGATCACTTTTCCTTCATTGGCCGCATACAGCGGATCAATGCCCAGGATTTCACAAACCCCTTTGACCTCATTTTTCAGGGGAAAGCGCTCTTCATACAGTACTGCCCCGAAAGGCTTCTTTTGTATGATTTCATTCATTACCGAAGCCACTCCGCCCCGGGTGGCATCCCTCATGAATTTCACACTGCCCGGAAATTCCCGCATCACCTCAGCGATCAATCGGTGCAGCGGGGCACAATCGGAGCTCAGCCCCCGGGTAAAGGATAACCCGCTGCGCTGAGCCATTACCGATATGCCGTGATCGCCGATGGTTCCATTAATGATGATCTGATCACCCACCTCTAGTTTTTTCCTGGGCACCGGGTGTTCCAGGATACCGATTCCCGAGGTGTTCACAAATAACTTGTCGACACTGCCCTTCTCCACCACCTTGGTATCCCCGGTAACCACTCTCACCCCGGCAGCATCACTGGCCTTTTTTATGGAAAGCAGCACTTTTTTCAGCAGGGCCATTTCCAATCCTTCCTCCAGAATAAGGCCACAGGAAAGGTAAAGAGGCGTGGCCCCCATCACAGCCAGATCATTGACGGTACCGTTTACGGCCAGAGTCCCGATATCACCCCCAGGAAAAAACAAAGGTGTGATGGTATAGGTATCGGTGGTAAATGCAATTTTTTCACTCCCGGGAACGAGTATGGCGGAGTCATCCATCTGAACTGACCGAGATCCCAGAATCTCCCCGATGGTGTTGGTAATGAGTTCAAACATCAGTTTTCCACCGCTTCCATGGCCCATCAGGATTCTGTCATTCATGGGCTGACCTTCTGATATCTGAAATAGGCCGCACAGGCCCCTTCCGATGAGACCATGCAGGCTCCTACCGGAGTCTCCGGCAGGCATTTTTTTCCGAACAGGGGACAGTCCAGCGGAGTGACCAGTCCCCTCAATATTTCGCCGCACCGGCACCCCCGGGGTTCAACCTCCTCAGGGGGATTCACCGGGAATCTCAAATTGGCATCAAACTCCTGGAATGGCTCCTTCAAGCACAAGCCACTTTCCGGAATGGTTCCGATTCCTCTCCATTTGGCCTCGGTGGACTCAAACACCTCGGCCATGACCTCCTGGGCCTTTTCATTACCCGATTCGGTGACCACCTGGCTATACTCATTGATGATTTCAGGATTTCCATTCTGAATCAAATGGATCAGGGCCATGGTCCCGATCAGCAAATTCTGAGTTTCAAATCCGGTAATCACACATGGTTTTTTATATTTATCGGCCACGAAGCGCCATCCCTTTATTCCGGTAATCACACTCACATGGCCGGGAAGTATAAATCCATCAATTTTAACCTCGCCGGCATCCAGCAGGGCCCGAACCGCTGGCGGGGTCAGTTTGTTTCCGGTTAAGATTGAAAAATTCTTGAGTTTCTCCTGCCTGGCCTTTTTAACTGCCACAGCCTCGGTGGGAATGGTGGTTTCAAATCCGACACTCAAAAAAACCACCTGCTTTTCAGGATTCTCCTGGGCCAGGGTCAAGGCATCCAGGGGTGAATAGACAATATGGATCGGTACCCCAACAGCCTTTTCCTTCTGGAGGGAACTGTAAGAGGAAGGCACCCGCATCATGTCTCCGAAGGTGACCAGCCAGACCTCATGGGTCCTGGCTATCTCAATGGCCCGATCCAGGTACCTGTTCGGGGTCACGCAAACCGGACACCCCGGGCCATCAATCAGCGATAATTTTTCCGGGAATAGATCCTTTACCCCGGTATAAAAAAATTGAGTGGTATGGGTTCCGCAGACTTCCATGATCCGGATCGGTCTTTCCAGTTCCAGGTTTTTTAATTTATCGGCATAGGTTTGAAGCTCTTTTTTGTCCATTGGACTTTTTCACCTTAAAAGACATTATTATATTGGAAACACCTGATTTAATCTATGTAACCCAGGGACTTCAGATTGTGCCGGATATCCCGGGGTAATTTCTTCAAATCAATGTAATGGGACTCTCTTTCCAAATTATCATATCCAATCAGCCAGGACAGTACTTTGGCTTTGAAAAATGTGGCTACATCCGGATATTGAAGCAACACATCGGTCAAGGGATCTCCCTTCAAATGATAAAGTTCTTCCTGATTGTTTACCGTATTGATAATATAGTACCAGTCTCTCCAGCGGATACCGTATGCCGGCCGGGCAGTGAAAGTAGTTGAAAAGGCAAAAGTATCGTCTATGTCATTTTTTTCTATGGATCCCATCAGACTCTGCCCGTCAAACTGTCCCTTTTGACCAAACATTCGCGAAAAGGTGGGAAAAATATCGGCCAGTTGAACCACTCGCTTGACCCGTCCCTTCAAATTCATCTTGCGGGGGAATTTGACAATCAGGGGAATCCGGCTGGCCTCATCGTAGACATTCCGTCCATGACCGAAGAATCCATGCTCATACAGGGCTTCCCCGTGATCGGAGGTGAAGATAATAAGTGAGGGATCATACAACCCTCTCTTTTTCAAACACTCGATGTATTTGCCCACTTCCGCATCCACAAAGCGGATGGTGGAATCATAATCATCGGTCACATCCTGAACTTCTTCTGGAGTGAACCGATGTCCTTTTTTCATGAGTTTATGGATCCGGTACAATAACCGCCTCCCCTCCTGGTGTTTTTTGTTTTTCTTGAACATATCCAGATATGGAGGCGGAGGAAGAAGGGGCAGATGAGGTGCTCTAAAATGAATATAGGAAAAAAGCGGTGAGCTTTTTTTTATCCAGCTGCAGAATTCCCTCAACATTTCACCCTCTTTGTAATTGGGATGATCACGCATCCAGCTAAAACAACTGTAGTCGTCCATTCCCTGGGAAAAGCCAAAAACTTCGGCAATATTGGCAGCTTCAGTAAA
>DAOVIP010000449.1 GCA_030671465.1 Candidatus Aminicenantota bacterium
AAGCGGTAAGGTCAGGGATATTTACGAAACGGATGGCCGACTGCTGATTGTTTCCTCTGATCGCATTTCTGCATTTGATTTTGTACTTCCATCCCTGATCCCGGATAAAGGCAAGGTCTTAAATCAAATATCGGCCTTCTGGTTTCAATATACCCGGGATTTTATCCCCAACCATATCATCTGTGATGAACCGGAAAATCTGGAGGAATTTAAACCATTTAGCTCACAGATTTCCGGCAGATCAGTCCTGACCAAGAAGTTAAAATCATTGCCCATTGAAGCCATTATCAGGGCTTATGTGGTGGGATCCGGATGGAAGTCCTATCAGGCCAGTGGTGAGATTTGTGGTATTCGCATTTCACCCGGGTTAAATTTTGCCGATCAGCTTCCTGAAACTATTTTTACTCCCACAACCAAAGCTGATGTTGGTCATGATGAAAATATCACCCTGGATGCAATGAAAAATAAAATTGGTAGTGAAATTACCTTAAAAATAAAGGATTTGTCGATGAAACTTTTTGAAAAGGCCAGTGCCTTTGCCAGACAAAAAGGAATTATCATTGCCGACACCAAATTTGAGTTCGGCCTGGATGAATCCGGACAGCTGGTTCTGATTGATGAGATTTTTACTCCGGATTCTTCCCGTTTCTGGAAATCAGAAGATTATTCGCCCGGCCAGGAGCCGCCTGCTTTTGACAAACAGTTTGTCAGAAACTATTTACTAAATTCGGAATGGGATCGAAAGTCTACCCCCCCCCAGCTTCCCCAGAATATTATAAACAAAACCAGGGAAAAATATTTGGAGATATTTAAGATTATCACTGGAAGAGCCTTGTGATCAGACCATGAATATACTGGATATTGCTTTTTTGATTGTTATTTCATTATCTATTGTATTCGGTATTTTAAAGGGATTTGTTCGGGAGCTCTTTTCGCTGGTGTTTTTCATTATTGCAGTAATCCTCTCATTTTTGTATTATTTCGAGGCCGGGAACCTGTTTTTAAAACAGATAAAAAATAGAAATGTAGCCGATTTTGTGGGTTTTATGCTAATATTCATATCTATATTGATCATCGGATCTCTGGTGACCTATGTGATCAAGAAATTGTTTGTAATCGGGCCCTTAAGATCGATTGATCGAATATTAGGCGGTGGTTTTGGATTGCTCAGGGGAATTTTAATATCCGCCATACTGGTATTTGGACTGATTTCATTTCCGCTAGATGAACAACTGGTGGTGAAATCAAGACTATCCCCCTATGTCATTCAGACCATACAGGTATTTATCAATTTATTCCCTGATAAATTAAAACAAAAATTTAACTATTTTTTTGACCATGACAGACAAAAAAACAATCGATCTGGCCGAACAGTTTGAAAGTTTAACCATTAAAAAGGAAATGAAACTCCTGGCCTACAAGGCATCCCATTCAAAGCTCTATTTCAAAGAAATCATGGATGAGTTTGAAAAAACCCTGCTGCAGGCAATTCTGGATAAGTATGATTACAATATTTCCAAAATATCCCTGGATATCAAACTGCACCGGAATACCATCTCTGCCAAGATGAAAAAGCTGAATATCAAAGAGAAGAAAAAAAAAGCCAGGTAATTCTATAGTCAAATGGTTTTTTCCTTGCTGAAAACCAGTCAAGATTAATACCGGTAATCTCTCTTGACTTCAGAGAAAATTATTGTATAATAAACAACTGCGCTGGGAAGTCGTCTAATTGGCAAGACATATGACTCTGGATCATAGGATTGGGGTTCAAGTCCCTGCTTCCCAGCCATTCTTTTTCTTCATGTGGCGCTATCGTCTAGGGGTTAGGACGGGTGATTCTCAGTCATCAAACCGGGGTTCGATTCCCCGTAGCGCTGCCACACTTATAATCAGCGTTTCCACCCTTTTCATGGTCAAATAAATCATCCGTACTTTTGGTCAAACTTTGTCCAAAAATTAATCTTTATAACTTTCAGGCAGAAATCCAATGACTTTTTCTTTATCTTCATTGACCACCTGGGCATAGATTTCAGT
>DAOVIP010000019.1 GCA_030671465.1 Candidatus Aminicenantota bacterium
TATGTTATCTTTTTTAATGGTTTTGCATACTTCATAGCTGTCAATCTCGGGCATCAAAATATCAAGCAAGATTAAATCGATTTTCTCCTTGATGACGGTTTCCAATGCTTTTTTTCCGCTTGTGACCTGGATGATGTTGTATCCTTGAGGTTTCAATATTGAAGAGAGCAATTTCAGATTGATGGTCTCATCATCAACACAGAGTATATTCGGATTTAGTTTGTTATCCATCACCCAACCTTCCATTCTACTCTCAAACCGATCTCCACAAAAATTATATAAAAATACAAATAAAAAATCAAATTCGGTTTTTCACTTGGGGAGAAAAATGAAACAAAAGCGGTTGAAGAAGCGTCATAATTCATGATTGACTTAAACCAGGAGATCGACTATAATTTGTCCATGAAAAAGAATTTGCTATTAGTGTTAATCATGTTAGGTCTGGTCTGGGGATATGCCGAACCCAGGAGGAAAAATCTAACCCTTTCTGCCAAGCAGAAAAGAGCAGCGATTAAGAATCTAAGCCAGCATCATAAATACTGGTTTGATCTAATCACTTATGTCTCTACCCGGGATGAACGGGATGTCTTTTTGAAGCTCACCAATGACCGGGATCGCAATATGCTCATCAATGCCTTCTGGCGGCAGAGGGATCCCACACCCGGAACTCCGGATAACGAATATAAAATAGAAATTGGGAAGCGGTTTATCGAAGCAAACAGACAGTTTGGGCGGGGAACTGGCAGGCCCGGATGGATGACGGACCGGGGGAAATTTTATATGATACTGGGGAAACCCGTCAGCATCGATCGGTTTGACAGCAAGCCCGGCTTGTATCCGGCCCGGATTTGGTTCTATTACGGGGATAAAAAACTGGGGTTGCCCACTTATTTCAATATCACCTTTTATCAGCCCCAAGGTACCACCGATTGGAAACTCTATAACCCTGCCGTTGATGGCCCGGATAAGCTTATGATATTGCATCAGCCGGTTGACCGGGGTGATTATTCGACCCTGTATAGCCAAATTTATAAAATTTCCCCGACCCTGGCCCAGGCCTCGGTATCCATGCTGCCCCATGAAGCCATGGGTAATTTCAATTTCTCCCTGAGCCTCAGAAGCAACCTCATCCTGTCTAATATTTATGATTCACCCAAGCGCAAGATAAATGTCTCCTACGCCACCAACTTCCTGAACTATAAAGGTTTTGTTAATGTGGATGCCTCCATTAATTATATTGAAAATACCCACCTGGTCTCCATCTCCCGATATGAGCGGTTTGGTTTTAATTTTGTCAATATTTCGGTCAAACCCAAACAGTTATCGGTGGGTTACAGCCAGGACAAAGAGCAGTACTATTTTAACCTGGAATTATCCGTCAGCTTGAAAAAAGGTGAAGATTTTATTCACCAGTATACCAAGAATTTTAATTTTTATTTTGATCCGGACAATGTAAAAACCCTGAGAGGTAATGGGGTTGTGGTTCATGATTCATTTCCCGTGCTTCCCGGCAATTACAAGCTGATGGTTTTTCTGAAAAATACGGTGGGAAAAGAATTTACCTACTTCGACATGGATATAGAAAGCAGGCCGGAAGGGTCAATGGCCATGCTGTCCACACCGGTTCTGGGTTATAAAATTGAGGAGCGGGCAGACAATTTTTTCTATCCCTACCGGCTTCGAAACAACAAACTCTTTGTGGACACGGATAAGACTTTCCGGGTGAGAGAGCGGCCGTATCTCTGGGTCGGAGTTTACAATTTAGGCAGAGAGTTGTGGCAGAACGGAAAAGTTGAAATCCAATTGAAGGGATTAAACGAGCGAATCAAGTTCAATAAAAAATACCAGATAAAACTCAGTGATTTTGAATACGATAAAAACTTGAATATCTTACATCAGCTGTCCGAAAATGGATTGGCCCCGGATTATTATGAATTTGAAGTCAGGCTGCTGGACAAGCTGGGAATCTTGATCGACAAACAGGGAAATAATTTTTCGGTTTCGCCGCTAAAATCTGTCGGCTACCCCATGGAAACCTTTAAGCGCTCCCGTCTGGACAATCCCTATTTTATGTATTTTATCATGGGAAACCAGTATGAAAATGTGGGCAATTTTTCCCAGGCCGGGAAGTTTTATGAAAGGTGTGTCAATAACCGCCCCGATTTTAGCAAGGGGCATGTGGCCCTGTTGAACGTTTTGAATAGAATGAAGAAATACAACCAGGTACTGGTGGAAGTTGAAAAGATAAAGAGTGCTAAAGAACTGAAATTCGATTATTACCTGATCAAGGGGACCGCCCTGTACGGAATGAAGGACTACAATACAGCCCTGGATGAATTGTTGAAAGCCAATAAGATATATAACAGTGATATCCGGGTTCTGAACCTTCTGGGATTTACCCTGGCCAACCTGAAAAATTTAGAGGAAGCCATTAAGGCTCTGGAAGCTTCACTGAATTTGGATAGAGAACAGTCGTTTATTCAAAAAGTCTGTAAAGAATTGAAACAGAAGCTGGAAAGTACACCCGCCAAAGAACAATAGCCTCCACAGAGTCAGCTCCTAAGGTCATAGGGCTGGAATGCCTGCAGGAAATCCTCTTGGGATTCGGTTGCATTACAAATAGGTTTGTGATACATTGGGTGATATGAAAAGTCTATTGTTTGCTGTTATTCCAGCTTCTTTGAAATCAAGTGACAGTATTTTCTTTCTCATTTCAACCGCATCTCCAGTGGTCAAATTCGTATTGCTGTTGCTTCTGTTGTTTTCGGTTATTTCCTGGGCCATTATCATATTCAAGGTATTTGAATATGCCAGGACCCGAAAAGAGTTCCGAAAATTTCTCGATTATTTCAGGAAATCGAAAAATTTCTCAGAAATCAATAAATACGCCTCTCTGGTGAAGAACAATGCCCTGGCCCGGATGTTCAAGCTGGGTTACCGGGAAATGTCCCTGCAGATGGGCCCCCAATACGCCTCATCAGATTTGGATCCGGAGAGTATCGAGCGGTCACTGGTCATGGCCTCCAGTACCGAAATTACCCAATTGGAACGATTGAATGGGTTTCTGGCCACTACAGCTACAGTGACTCCCTTTATCGGTTTGTTTGGAACGGTCTGGGGTATTATGGATTCTTTTATGGAGATTGGCAGGGTTGGGAATGCGAATCTGGCCACGGTAGCGCCCGGAATCGCCGAGGCTTTAATCGCCACAGCCCTGGGCCTTTTTGCAGCCATTCCGGCGGTTATATTCTATAATTTATTACTCAATAAGCTGAAAGTACTGATCTCAACCATGGAGGATTTCATTCTTGAATTCATTAATGCCAGTGGAAGAATGCGATGATGAAAAAGCGGGTCCGGTTATCGTCAAATCTTTCGGAAATCAATGTAACGCCCCTGGTTGATGTCATGCTGGTCTTGTTGATCATCTTCATGGTGACTGCTCCTATGATGCAATCGGGAATTCAGGTAAATCTTCCTACTGCTGAAACCAAAACCAATCCCAGTTCAGGCGGATTAATACTTACCGTCACCAAGGACCGTTATATCTACATGCAGGACAGAAACCTGAATCTGTATTTATTGGAATCCCAGTTGAAAAATTACTTTCATAACCGGGAGAAGAAAATTGTCTTTCTGAAAGCGGATAAGGATGTTTCCTATGGATATGTCATTTCAGTCATGGACATCATCAAAAAGGCAGGAATTGAAACAGTGGGGATGATTGTTGATAAAAAAGAAAAACAATGAAATTCAGGTCCGCACTCATTTTTTCAATCGCCTTTCACCTGTCGATATTTGCTCTTGTTCTCTATGTTCCCCACTCTGAGATCAGTGAAGAAACGACCTATTATGTTGACCTGATTCATTTACCGGGCGGGTCCTGGGGCAATGGATCGGATGGGAGCAGTGGTAAACAGGGTAGTCAGAAAACCACCTCTGGAAACAATACCTCGGCAATGGTAATCGAGGAAACCGCCGGAAGTATAAAAGATCTGACTGTAAAAAAAGAATCGGCATCGAAACTCAGGTATCCGGATAAGAACGGAAAACGCCGGGAAGAGAAAAAAGAACTAATTTCTGTGGTGAGAAAACCCAGAATATCCGAGAAGCGGAAGACCGATAAAGACATTGCCACCACCCGGAAAGGGTCTTCTCAGGGACTGACCACGGGAATATCTTCAAACCAGTCCCGTGGGTCCGGTATTGGGGGATATGGAAGGGGCGGATTGTCATTTCCCTATGTCTATTATATTGATATATTCAGGAGCAAAATATCTACAGCCTGGTATAATTCTCTGGTGTCACCGGGATTGAGGGGTAAGTATGTCACCATTGTGATGTTCAGAATTTTGCGGAACGGAAATATCGATCGATTGAAACTCGAGAAGAAAAGCGGCATTACCTCTCTGGATCTTTCGGCATTGAGGGCGATTGAGAATGCGGCTCCATTTGCACCGCTTCCCTCGGATTTCTCATCCAAATATCTGATCGTTCATTTCAAGTTTGAATGGGAGAAATAGATGAAGAAAATTTTAATATTGAGTGTGATCATCGGTGTATTTGCCAATTTATCACCCCTGACGGTTTATTCCCAGCAGGAAGTCTGGGTCGGAATAAAGGAAGGTATGCCCATGATTCCGGTTGCCTTGCCCGCCTTTCACTTTACTCCCAAGTCCATGATTGATGAAGGCATTATCCGGGAACTGTACGAAACCCTGTGGCATGATTTACAGTTTTCAAGGGTATTCAAACTGGTTCCCCGGGAGCATTACGGTTATATAGAAAAGCTTGATCCTTCCCGAATTATTTTTAAAGACTGGGCATCGATCCAGGCCAATATTTTGATTTCCGGTGAATTGGAAGTTTCCCCGGCCGGGAGAATTATTTTCTCCTTTAAAGTATATGAAGTGAACAGTGAAAAATTCATATTCGGGCGAAACTTCGGCGGTAAGAAGGAATTCACCAGGTTGATTGCCCATCGGGCAGCCGATGAAATGATGAAATATTTCGGTGAAAGGGCCCTTTTCGTTTCCAAGCTCATTTTCGTATCCAACCGGGATGGAAACGAAGAAATCTATATCATGGATTATGACGGAAAAAGAATGCGGCGGATTACCTATAATGATTATATTGACAGCTTCCCCTCCTGGAGCATCAACAATGAGGACATACTCTATACCAGCTATAAAAATAACAATCCGGATCTTTATTCCTTTTCTATATATACCGGGAAGTCGCGGGTGCTTTCCTCAAGAGGGACCAATTATTCGGCCGACTGGTCTCCGGAAGGTGACCGGGTGGTCTATACCTCGACAAAATCGGGGAATGCCGAAATCCACCTGTTAAATATGAAGACCGGAAAAGAAAAGAGGCTGACTTTCAACCGGATCATTGATACCAGTCCCTACTGGAGTCCAAATGCCCGGGAAATTGTGTTTACCTCCCAGAGAAGCGGCACTCCCCAGATCTATATTATGGATGCCGAGGGCACCAATATCAGAAGAATTACCTTTGAGGGGACCTACCACGATTCGCCGTCCTGGTCACCGGAGGGGACCCGCATTGCCTATGTTTCCAGGGTTGAATACCGGTTCGATATCTATGTGTATAATCTGAGAAGCAATTCCATTATCAAGCTGACCGAGAATGCGGGAAGGAATGAAAACCCGTCCTGGTCACCGGATGGAAGACACCTGGTTTTTTCTTCCACCCGGGGGGGTGATTATCAATTGTATTTGATGGACTATGACGGATCGAATGTCAGACAGATTACATTCAAGGGTGAGAATAAAATGCCCGAGTGGCAAAAAAAGGTTAGATAGATTTGACAAATGCAGTTTTGTATATTATAAATAAATAGGAAAACTGGATTGTCATTTAAAAAATTATGCATTGAATGATAATATGGTTTCCTGCAGAGCAGGAGATGGAGAATGATTTCCACTGAGGAGAAATTCTCCGGCAAAGGAGGACTTAATGAAAAGATTATTTGTTATTATTTTTATTGGTTTTGCACTGTTGACATTTTTTGATTCCTGTAAGAAAAAGGGACCCGAGACCGAACCGGTTCAGGAGACCGTGGAAAGAGTGGATGAGGATGTTCCCAAAGTAGATAGACCGGTGCTGACCGAAGAAGAACTTTTTCAGAAGCGCTCACTGGAAGAAGCCAATAAGGCAGGTTATTTGAAAAAGATCTACTTCGATTTTGATAAATATGATATTAAAGACAATATGAAACCTGTACTGCACCGGAATGCGGATTGGTTATTGAAACATGGCCATGTTGAAATATTGATGGAAGGTCATTGTGATGAAAGGGGTACGTTTGAATACAATATGGCTTTGGGTGAAAAAAGAGCCGAATCTGCCCTCAATTACCTGGTTTCGCTGGGAATAAAACCGGATCGGGTTAAGATTATTTCTTATGGCAAGACCAAACCGGTGATGAAGGGTATTGATGAAGAAAGCCATTATCAGAACAGGAGAGTGGAGTTCGTTATCATCAAGAAATAGAGAATGAAAAAATCCATTGTTTTCCTTCTATGCCTGCTGTGGATTGGACTTTCTCCTGGCTATTCACTCAGCAAATCTACAAAATTAATTATCACGGAAATCCAGAAACTGGTCCAGGTGATCCAGGGTCTCGAACAGCAGATAAGCAATCTGGATAGAAGGGTTGAGATCATTGATAACAAGGTGAGTGCCCTGACCCAGAACCAGGCAGATTTCAATCAGAATCGAGAAAGCCTAAATTTGAGTCTTCAGTTTATCAAAGAAGAAATCAACGAATTAAAAAATAAAATCACCAAAATTAATGATGGATTGATGATGCTTTCCCGAAAAGATCTTCAGGACAGCCAGGGACTGGACATCGAGACCGGTCAGGATTCATTACTCCAGTCACCGGAGAATATATACTACACTTCGTATTCCGACTACCTGAAAACTAATTACGAATTGGCCATTAAAGGATTCGAGCAGTTTATCCAGTTGTTCCCCCGGAATGGTCTCGCCGATAATTCCCTCTATTGGATCGGGGAGTGCTATTATTCTCAGAAGATGTATCAGGAGGCGGCCAATACTTTTGAACGCTTAATCAATCAATATTCGGATGGAGATAAAATTCCGGCAGCCATGCTGAAAAAGGGTTTTGCCCTGATTGAGATGGGAAAACAGAGTGAGGGTGCCGGGGTTTTGAAGGGATTGATCTCAAAATTTCCCCTGTCCGAAGAAGCATCCCTGGCCCAGCAGAGAGTACGAGAAATAATGGAATAAAAACATGAGTCATGTAAGAAGCCTGAACAAAGTTATTTTGGTGGGGAGAGTGGGTAAGGATCCAGAAATCACCCACATTCCCAGCCTGGAGAAAGATGTAGCCAAATTCAGCATAGCAACCAATGAAGGCTATATGGATCAAAACAAGCAATGGAAAGATATTACCGAATGGCACAACATTGTTGCCTGGGGTTGGAATGTCAAGAAGATTGAAAAAAATGTCAGCAAAGGTTCCATGGTTCTGATTGAAGGGAGACTGAAAACCAGAAAATGGCAGGATAAAAACGGCCAGGACAAGCGAACCACAGAGATTCATGTTGACAATCTGGTCATTCTGGAAAAATCAGAAAGATCAACCTCTTATTCAAGTAGTCAGCGAGATGGCCAGTCATCCAGCCCGGAGCAGGATCCCGGCCATTTATCGCCACAGGATCAAACTCAATCCCCGCCAGAAAAGGATATTAATGAATTCCCCTATGATGAAAGTGACAGTGATCCTTTTTAGCCATGGCATTTGTAAACTATAATAATAAAGAAATTACCGTCAAAATCGTCTATTACGGACCCGCCCTGAGCGGGAAAACCACCTGCTTGAGATATATTTACTCCTGTCCGGAGTTCGGTAACAAGGGGAAATTAATTACCCTGGATACAGATGGTGACCGGACCCTATTTTTTGATTTTCTGCCCATTGAAATCGGAAAGCTGGGTGATTACTCAATTAAAATCCAACTGTATACGGTCCCGGGACAGGTTTCCTATGATACCACCCGGAAGCTGGTCCTTCAGGGAGCTGACGGGATTGTATTTGTAGCGGATTCCCAGGTGGCCATTAGGGAACAGAATATTGAGAGTTACAATAATATGAAGAAGAATCTCGAATTGAACAAGATACCCTCCATAGAGATTCCCATCATCCTCCAGTACAACAAGAGGGATTTGAAAGAAATTCTCCCCCTGGAGGAACTGAACAAGGATTTGAATCCTGAAAACAAATCATTCTTTCCCACTGTGGCCACTACCGGTGAAAATATTCTGGAAGGACTTCATGCCAGCATGAAGATGGTCATCATTCATTTGAAAAACAAATTATCGGTATTTCAAAAGGACAAGACCGTCATGTTCTCAAGAGAGGAGATCACATCAAAAGCGGCCAAGAAAGAAGGGATGTTGAAGGATTTTCAGGATTCCGATGCCGATATGCAGGAAGATACCGAGAAAGAAGAGGTTTTTGAGTTATCTGAAATAATTGATGAGGAATCATCTGATAAAGAGGATTTGCAAAAGAGCGATGATGTATTCAATCTGGATGTTGAGAGCATTATGGAAAGCAGCGACTCGAAACTTGACATACCGGAAGTGAGGATAGAAGATGGGTTTCTGGCAGACAGTAAAATCGATGCCCTGAAAACGGTTGAAAAAAAAATCGGAGATAACAGGAGCGAACAGAGGGAAATTGTAGCCAAAGTTGTTCTGGACTCGGATATGAAAGATTTTGATATCCCGATTGAAATCAAAATACCTCCAAATGAAGATGAAATCAAAATCAGACTGAATCTTCATATCCAGTTGAAAAAGAACCAATAAACATTGTTGAGATGAAAAAAAAGACGTTTTTTTGCGGCCTGGTTGTCTTTTGGTCCGGAATCATCTTCGGTCAGGGCCTGGATCAACTGGCTGCCAGTTCAGCCAAAGGTGTTCATGAATTTTTTTCCCGTGAGAATCTTGTCCGCGCCTCAATCGTGACCTTTGATAATTTTTCCGGTTTATCTGATATGACTGCCCATAAATTTTATCAGCTGCTGGTTTCCAAACTGGAATCTGATGCTCGGATCCGATTTACGGATTTGATGATCAATTTCAACCAAAACCGGGGTGAATTCAATCTCGGCAATGTATCCGGGCTCAATTATCTCCTCTATGTCAAGTTGATCAGAAACAGAGAGAAACTGGGAGCCGGCTTGGTGGTTTTTTCAAAAACCCTGGACAAAATTGTATACGTTCAGTATAAGGAGGTCCGCTTGAATGCCGGTGAAAAGCGGATTTTGACTATCAGGGAATTGGGCTTCAGATCCCTGGGCTTTTCCAAAGTCGTTGAAATGGATGCCCGCCAGGGACTCCTGGATATCAAAACAATTCAGGTTCCATCGGGAGAATATCAGTATTTTTTTTATTATCCGGAACGGATTGAGGTGTTCAAACTGGATAACAACCAGCTGGTCAAAGTATCTTTTCTCCCTCTTCAGTGGGGAAGGCCATATTATCCGGTTCTGGAATTTGAAGGAAAGCTTTCAGTTTTCGGAATTAAGGAAAATTTATTTCTTACCGCCGGAGGCAATTTTTCCCCCCGTTCACAGGTGTTCCGGTACCAGAATGATCAATGGGAAGCATTTTCCACTATTGAGTTTGTACCCTTCCGTCTTATCCAGGTTAACCAGCAATATTATCTGGCCGGATCAAAATATGATCTGGGCAAGAATTATTTTGTCAATAAAATCTTCCTGAAGACCATGGAGAATTCCGATTTCAAAGATGGGAAAATTTTTGAAAAAAAGATTCCGGAATTTTATGCACTGGATTTCGCCTCCGATAAGGGTACACTGATGTCCATTCACATGATCGACAGAAAATACCAGTACCGTTTTTTTGCTTCTGATTTTGAAGAGAGGACCACAGAAAAAAACAAACGCGGATCATGCCTGAACGCACTGGGAGGGAATTGGCTGGCTATTAGCGATTATTCAAGGGGAACTGATACCCTCTTTTTTTATAAAATCGAAAATGGGAGTCGGAATCTGGTTTATCAGAACAGGGTTTCCGGGGAAATTCTTTTTATATCCGCGGGACGATGGAAATCTTTCCGGGGATTTTGGATCTTGATCAAGAGGGTTCAAAAAAATGATACCGGTTTCTATTTGGAATTTTGGCGAAAGGGGGAGGAAAGCCGGGTCGATCCGGAAGCAGAAAAACTCAGAGGATGACGTACATGGGGATTCTGAAAAAAATATTTCTTATTTTGTTGACCGTATGGGTTTCTTTTTCCATTAAAACCCCATACGGCGGAGAGCTTGGCATCCGCCTGAATGAACCGGCTTCTTTTACCTTTTTATCATCCAACTACTCCAATATCATTTTTTATGCCCTGATCTATGAGAATTTTTTTTATCTGAAATCCGATGGCCAGATTTTTTCCCATGTGTTTCACTCCCATGACTATGACAGGAACTCCAAAACCCTGGTTTTGCATGTAAAGGAAGGTCTTGGCTTTTCTGATGGGAGCCGGGTTACCGAAAAAGAGATCATGGTCTCCTTGAATCTGTTCTTAAATAAGAACCTGTTTACCGCCAAGAAGTTGAGGAAGATCATTAAAAAAATCAGAACCGAGAAAAATACAGTTTATATTGAGTTATTATATGACCGGGAGGATATTGTGGGTTTGCTAACCGTCCCGGAGCTTATCCTGGTTTCGGGCCGGCAATCGTTCTCAGGAATTTTTTATCCCCATGAATGGGTTAAGGGTAAATATATTATTTTAAAGCCCAATAAATTTTACCCCGGTGGAAGAACCTACCTGGATTCGATAAAAGTGATGTTTACCGATGAAGTGAATGCCGACGTTTTTCTGGCTGAACCCGGTGCATTCAAGGATTATGGGTATCAGGAATTCAATTCCGGGATTTACCAGAATGTATACATTACTTTTCCCCAGGGTATGGTGGGTAAAAATACCAAAATCGCCCTGTATACGCTGCTCAAACAGTTTTATGAATCCAGGGGATCCGGAGTACTAAATTCATTGACCTCGGATGATGAATCACCAATAGCCATCAACATCAAAGGGATATCCAACTGGCGAATGAGATCGATTCTGAAATACTCCAAGATCAATCTCTATATTTTTTCCTCATTGAACAGCGATGCCGATGATTTCAATGAATTTCTGAGCCGGAAAGGGGTTTCGCTGGAAACCATTTACATTAGTGAAAATCAAATGGTTGAGTATTTGAACAATACCCCCATAAAGTATCTGTTGCTGGAAAAAATCTTCAGCCGCCGGATGACCCTGGATGAGAAAATCCAGAAAATTCTGCAAGAGATGATATATTCACGATTTGATGAAAGTTATTTGAAATTATTAAATGAGCTGGATGAATTGAAATTTTTAA